>DBWO01000042.1:14835-22443 GCA_002309055.1 Ruminococcaceae bacterium UBA1236 | reverse complement strand
CGCCGTAGCAGTCCCAGCTGTTCCAGCCCATAGGGGGCGTTTTCGCAACAAATTTACTCATAAAAAACCTCTACTTAACCGTTTTATAGAATTCGAGCGCTTTATGATTTCTGCCCGTGTGCCGCAGGGCGTAATTCTCCGCGGCTTCGGAAAAAACCGCCTCATCCGCAGGCGAGAGTTTAAAGGAATAAATGCGCTCAATCGGGTTTGCGATAACATGACGCATGGCAGTAAGCACGCCCGGAGTTACGGAGAAGCCGCCTTTGCCGTGCTTTTTGCAGTAAAATTTTCCGCCCGCGATATCAAAATCAACATCGCCCGCGGGGTTTTCTCCGCAGGAGCCGCAGGCCGCAAGGTCCGGCGCGAAACCGGCGAGCGCGAGAAGCTTCATTTCAGTAACTCCCTTTAAAAATTCCGGGCTTCGCCTGTCACTTACAAGAAATGAAAGGGAGTTTAGAATAACCCTGAGCGAATCGGGAGCGGGCTCCCCCTCGGGGATAAGCTCCGCGGCGAGCGAGCAGAAATACTGCCCGAGCGCAAGCTTCGCTATATCGTCGCGAAGGCCGAAGAAAACCTCTTTGGGCGTAACGCCGTCAATGATGTAGCTGTCCTTGCCGGTGTAGAGCGAAAACTCGCCGTAGCAAAAGGTCTGCGTGCCCGCGTTCAGCTTGCTGTTTATTTTTTTTGCTCTGTTTGCAAAAGCTCTCACAACACCGAGGTCCGCGCTGAGCAGGGTGACTATCCTGTCACTCTCGCCCACATCGCTCACCTTGAGCACAAGAGCGTCTGTCACTGTTGACATATTATACCTCAATCAAGGCCGAAGTTATGAATCAGCCCTTCTCTGTTTCTCCAGCCCTCTTTTACCTTGACCCAGCATTGCAGGTTTACTTTGCAGCCGAAGAAATTTTCCATATCGACTCTTGCCCGTGAAGAAATCTTTTTGAGCATTTCGCCTTTTTTGCCGATGATAATGCCTTTATGGCTCTCTTTCTCGCAGTAGATAACCGCCTCAACATCCATTATGCCGCCGCTGTCTCTCTCACGCATTTTTTCAATGCTTACGGCCGCTCCGTGCGGAATCTCCTTATCGAGAAGAAGCAGCATCTTTTCCCTGATAAGCTCGGCGGCAATAACCCTCTCGGGCTGGTCGGTGAGAGTATCATCCGGGAAGAAGTGAACGGATTCATAAGTGAGCTTGTCGAGCTCCTCAAGCAGCGCGTCGAGATTGTCGCCCGTTAAGGCGCTGCAGGGCACAACCGCCTCAAAATCATAAAGATTTGTGAAGGCGAGCACCTTTTTCATAACTGTCTCTCTGTCCTTAATCGCGTCGGTTTTATTTACAACAAGTATAACCGGCGCGCCCTCTTTTTTGAGCCGGTTCAGAAGCTCGGTTTCCGCGGGGCGGATATCCCCATCCGGCTCGGTGACGAGCAGGCAGGCATCCATGCCGCTTATACCCTCGCCCACTGCCTTTATCATCCGCTCGCCGAGCTTTGTTTTGGGGCGGTGATAGCCGGGCGTGTCGGTGAAAACAAACTGCGTTTCGCCCTTTGTGAGCACACCGATTATCCTGGTACGGGTGGTCTGCGGCTTCTGAGTGACAATCGCCACCTTCTGACCGAGCAATTTATTGAGAATTGAGGACTTGCCCACATTAGGGCAGCCGACTATTGAAACGAATGCGGTTTTTGTCATTTGTTTTTCTCCTTTTTGGCAGAGGGTAAAAACACAAAGAGCACGCTTATGATGATTGTAACGGCAAGTATCGCGAGCATGCCGGGATGGCTCTTATAATAAGCGAACATTGCCGAAAATGCCGCCGGCTGATACATAATCACTATGCCGGCAATAACGCTGAATATCGCCGCTATGAGCACGGCGCCCGCGGCAGCGTCTTTGGCAACTCTCGCGAGCTCGCTTTTTTCGCTTGTTTCAAGGTCAACGGCTCTCTCGAGCGCCGTGTTAACCGCCTCAAGCGCGAGCACAAGGCCGCAGAGCCCGAGCAGCACGCCGAACTCCGCCCTTGAGATTTCAAAGAAATCCATAAAGCACAAAAAGCCGAACATATACGCCGTGAAGCACATATGCACCCTGAAGTTTCTCTCATTTTTAACGCAGTAGGCAAGGCCTCTGCCGGCATAAACAAAGCCCTTGAAAAAGTCTTTCATATATCACTCATTCTCCATATAGTAGCTGTCGTTGCGTTTGAGGCCGATTTCGCTGAGCACCTTCTCTTCCTTCTCGCGCATTCTCACCTCTTCGAGCCCGCCGTCAACATGGTCGTAGCCGAGCAGGTGAAGCATTGAATGGACGGTGAGAAAGCCGATTTCGCGCTGAAGCGAGTGGCCGTATTCCTTCGCCTGAGCGACTGCGTGCGGCACGGAAATGACAATGTCGCCGAGCATCTTGGCGCCCGTTGCGGGGTTCTCGTCATACTCGCCGCCCTCGCCCAGGGGAAACGAGAGCACATCGGTTGATTTATCAATATGCCTGTGCTGTTTGTTGAGCTCCCTTATGCGCTCGTCATCTGTGAAGGTGACGCTGATTTCCGCCCTGCCGGGGAAATTCTCCTCCTCAAGCACGGCTATGCAGCAGCGCCTGACAAGAAGACGCACGCCCGCGAGCACACGCACGGTTTTATCTTTTGAAATGATAACCTTAGCCCTTGCGATCATTTCTCATGCGCTCCTCTTCGTTTTTTTCATAAGCTTTGATGATGTCCTGCACAAGGCGGTGCCTGACAACATCCTTTTCGTTGAATTTTGAAATGCCTATGCCGTCTATGTTTTTAAGAATTCTCATCGCTTCTTTAAGCCCGGAGCGTTTGCCGTCCGGCAGGTCTATCTGGGTGATGTCGCCCGTTACGACCATTTTAGAATTGAAGCCGAGGCGGGTGAGGAACATTTTCATCTGCTCCGTGGTGGTGTTCTGCGCCTCGTCAAGAATAATGAAGCTGTCATCAAGCGTGCGGCCTCTCATATAGGCAAGAGGGGCAACCTCAATGTCGCCGCGCTCCTGATGCTTCTGAAAGTTTTCGGAGCCGAGCATATCAAAAAGAGCGTCATAGAGAGGCCTGAGGTACGGGTCAACCTTCTGCTGAAGATCACCGGGCAGGAAGCCGAGCTTTTCGCCCGCCTCAACCGCGGGGCGCGTGAGAATGATTCTGTTGATTTCCTTTGCCCTGAAGGCTTTTACGGCCATGGCAACGGCAAGATAGGTTTTGCCCGTGCCGGCGGGGCCGACGCCGAGAGTGACGGTGTTATCCCTGATGCTCTCAACATAGCGCTTCTGACCGAGAGTCTTGGGCTTTACGGGCTTGCCCTTGGCGGTGATGCACACGCAGTCCCCGGTCATCTGCTCAAGCTTATCCTCATTGCCCTCGTTGACAAGAGAAATGACATATCTCACATTCTGGTCGCTGAGCGCCTCGCCCTTGTTGATGAGAGTGAGCAGACCGTTTACGGCGCGAACGCCCTTCTGCACGTTATCCGCCTCGCCCGTCACCTTGAGCTCGCTGCCGCGCGAAACAACGCTGACACCAAACTCTTTCTCAATCAGCTTTATATTTTCGTCGAATGAACCGAACAGGCTCACCGCCTGCTCCATTCTGTCAACATTGATTATCTGCTCAAACATATATTCCCTCCGTTTTCAGGGTGATTTCACGGTGTGTTATAAGTGATGATTTATACATTATTTTTATAATTAAATTCTATGCTTTATATAAGATTTTGTCAAGGAAAAACATAGCTCAGAGGTAAAGTACAAATAATCTTTTAATATAAAATTCGCATGGCTTTTGCAGTTAAGATGAAAACGGCATTTTTCCGGCCGAAGACAGTATCGAGATACGGCGAGGACGGAAAAATGACGAAAAAAGACAAATATAATCATTCCGCAGAATACGGCACTGAATTACTCATTATTATAAAATCAAAGGCTCACAGGTCATTAAACCTGTGAGCCTCATAAACAGTATTTTGTCTTTTTGTTTTTCGCTTAAATGCAGAAGCCGTAATCAGAAATTAAAGAATTTATCCATATACCACGCCCACATATCCGCGCCCCAGAGAGCGCTTACCGTGAAGCCGATGCCGAGATACGGGCCGAATTTGAGCTCGCGGCCGGCTTTCTTGAAAATCATAAGCGAAACGTGGATAATCGAGCCGATTATGCAGCCGATTATGAGCCCGAGGAAGCATAGCTTAAGACCCAGGAAAAGGCCCATAGCCGTGCAGAGCTTCAGATCGCCGCCGCCCATCGCGTTGAAGAAAACAAGCACCGTGAAAAGAACGAACATCACAACGGGGCCGAGCAGAAGGTCGAGCCACGCCTCGTGGTGGAATATCGCCCTTATCGCGCCGAGAACACCGATGAAAATAACAATCGGGAACGGTATTTCGCCTGTGCGCGCGTCTATGACGCCGATAACAAGCAGGGCGGAAACGAGAAGCTGAATGAGGATGGTGTCCACCTGCGCGCCCTTAACAAAATATACAAGAGCCCAGAGAAGGCCGTTTGAAAGTTCAACAATGCAGTACTGCGGCGAAATCTTCGCCTTGCAGCCGGAGCATTTGCCCCTGAGGAAAATATAGCTGAAAACGGGCACAAGCTCCCACCATTTGAGCTTTTTGCCGCAGCTCATGCAGTGAGACGGCACAACAACAATGCTCTCCTTTTTGGGAATGCGGAAAATGCACACATTCAGAAAACTGCCCACGGCAATGCCGAAAAGCAGAGCGAAAACATAAAACAACGCCGGGGTTTCGGAGGCGATGATATCAACATATTCTTTCATAAAAATCAGCTCCGTAAGATAGAGTTATAAAAGGATTGCTTTACCTGAATATTATACAATGCGGGAGATGAAATGTAAATAAAAAATCCGGAAAAATCAAAAGACTTTTCCGGATGGTTGTTTTCAATATTAAAAGGTGAGGATCAGCTGTCAATTTCCATTGTGATTTCAGCTTCATCGGGTTTGTAAATAAACACAGCGCCGTACTGACTTCTGACCTTTATTGTATAAATCAAATGTGACTCAATTGTCTTGGACAGATCAACACCGCAAACATCATAAAATGATTCTCCGGTCTGGCTGTGATATTCAAGACCCTCGCCGAGAGTAACAGACAGAGTGCCGTCCGCACCTCTTTTGACAGTAACATCACCTATGCCGGTCATATTGCCAACGCCGTATTCGGTTTTTACGGCGGAAAGCACATCCTCCGCAGCCGCCGCGAGCACAGCGTCATGAGTCTTTTTGATGTATTTGACATACTGGGGGGCAATAACCGCAACAAGAGTCACGATAAGACCAATAACAATAATAAGTTCAACAAGAGAAAAACCCTTGTTGTTTTTTCCATGTCTTTTCATTTTCTCACCGCACTTTATGTTATTGAAAAATGATAGGTTGAAAATTGGCTTCCCCTTGAGGGGAAGCTGTCACGGCATAAGGATTAAAACCGTGACTGATGAGGTGTCACACTTAAAACTATATTTCACTCTGATACAACACCTCATCCACCGCAAGCGGTCCCCCTTCCCCTCAAGGGGAAGGCAGAGCAATGCAACTTATAAGAAAAATGCTATTGTCTGTAATAAAACCGGGTTTTAATCTCCAACAGATTCAATTCTGAAAATCTGCATTAGGTTTTCGCAAACCCCGTCAAAATTGTCATTTACTTCATAGTTTGAATATCTGATAACCGTCAAGCCAAGAGATTTAAGATAATCATCTCTTTTCCTGTCATAAGCATACGCTTTGCTTTCATAATGCTGTGAACCATCCAATTCGATAACGAGTTTTGCTTCAGCACAATAAAAATCCACGATATAGGGGCCGATAACCTTTTGCCTGTTAAATGTGTATGGCAGTAATTTCAAAAAGTCATACCACAAATGTCGTTCTTCTTTTGTCATTTCTCTTCGAAGTTTCTTTGAAAAAGGCGTAAGATTGCTATTATTTGTTTTATTCATAAAACACAACAAAAACCCAAAAAAGCCGATTTGATAAGCCCTCAATTATATACAAAAACAACATTGTACATAATTCAGAGATTATACAACAGTGTGATTATACCACACCGAAAACAAATAATCAACAAATAAACAAAATTTACCGCCCCGACAAGGGGGTGCCGGGGCGGTTACTTAATTAAGTATCACGCGTGATATTTAATGCGGGGCGGCGGTTAAGCCGCCCCTTTGAAAATGCGTTAATTAATATCTAATCGTTATGATTAGGAGTGAGTCTGTGAGCTGGTGAATGAATAGTTACCATTGGTATTAGTAACGGAAATGGTCCACTCAACTGTGCTCTTAACTGTCTTTGTTGAAATACCTGCAAGTTTCTCAATGTAAGCAGCGGGGCTAGTTTCGCCTGAACCGTCTTTGAGTGTAATGTTAGATACATCATTAACAGAAACTTTAGCAGCAGGATCACCGGCCTTAACAATAAGGGTGCCGGTTGCACCATTAGCAACGGTAAGATATCCATCGGGGTCGATAACGTCGGTCTTGATTGCGGTCAGGATGTCTTCAGCAGCGTTGGTAACAACGGCGTTACGTGATCTGGTGAGGTAACGGATGTACTGAGGAGCAAGAACTGCAACAAGGGCAACCATGATTGCCATAACGATAATGAGCTCAACAAGGGAGAAACCTTTGTTAGCTTTGCGATTCTGACGCATATGAGCGATCTTAAGCATCATAATAATTTCCTCCTATTTAGTTATAAGGTTTTTTGTTTCGCCCTTTTGGCTTTCCCCCTTTGAAAAGCTTTACGGGCGGATAAGATAGTTTTTCACTTATCTTGCCTGTATTGTAACACCCGATGTGTCACATAATTGTCACAGGAATAAAAATAATAAAAAAATATTTGCTTGCTGCGGAAAAATTACACAAATACGTTAAAAAATGCCGGATAATTGCTTTCGCTTTTCCGATTATATTGGGCCTCGCATATCCGCATATCTTTGTATCGGGCATTTGTGGCGGGCACCGCNNTGCGCGGTTGATAACCGCCCCTACGGTGGATTTCAATAAATAATCGCAATATAACAGAATCGAAGCGGCACTGCTTCCGAATCAAATTAAGAGCACCGGTTTCAGTCCGGTGCTCAATTGGTTTCAGGTTAAGTTCTTTGCGCTATTCTAAATCATACATTGGAATCACTGAACTTTCTCTGAAGATTTCTGATATTCAATTTTCCGTGTCCCTCGCAGCCGATGAGCTTTTTTACATTGTTCTTTTTGAGAACACCCCGGCTCCTTCTTGGGAACGCCGGCAATTATCATTTAAGCTGATCAGCTGCGAGCCCTGCAAATGCGATGTACAATGGGACCGCCGCCTTTCTTTGTCAGATTTGAGGCCTACGCCTCAGACATTTATCTTATGAGAGGTACTTGCTGTTCTGTTTATTCTCCCTCTCTTCACCTATACAATAGCACCTGTTATGCAATTTGTCAAGAAGTTTTTCACAAATTTCTTGTATTTTTGTAAACTTGTACCAAAGTGCAATTTCGTACGGCGGTACAGATGACGGGCAGCGCCGATCCTGGCGGAACGGGAAAAGAACTGCATCAATAAAAAAGGCGGGA
>DBWO01000042.1:0-14786 GCA_002309055.1 Ruminococcaceae bacterium UBA1236 | reverse complement strand
CCCGGCGGTCGCCGGGCAGGCCGTCATCCTCCCTGTTCCTGGCGTGATATACGGCGTACCATTTGCCGCCGTGTTTTATCATTGAGTGGTGACCCGCGCCTTCCTCCCATTCGTTGCTGCAGAAAACGGGAGCGTAGGTATTGTCATCGGGATATTTTTCAAACTTAATTTTTGTCAAATCTGTTTCATCCGTTTTTGCGCGGGCATAGCCGATGAAATAATGCTCGTTTTCATAGCAGGAGCCGCTGTACATCACATACTGCCACTCCCCTTCTTTGAGATAAAAAGCGCCCTCTATGGTGTGCCAGTGCACGCCTTGCTTATAGCGGTCGCGCCGGTAAATCTCCTCATCGAGCGTAGGCACGACCACAGGCACGGGATTCCCCGCGGGTGTGAAGGGGTCGAGGAGCCTGTCAACGCAGATATATGTGCCGGGCCTTTCCGCGTCAAAATCATTGGTTGAATAGAAGATGAAAAGACCCGATTCATTTTCAACAACGTGAGAGTCTATTGAAAACGGATGAAGAAGCTGTTTCGCGTTTTCAAACGGACCGAGCGGTGAGGACGCCGAAGCAACGTGCATGGTCTGCCTGTGCCCGCCCTTATCGGGAGTGTCGCCGTAAAACTCAAACGAAACATACATATAATATGTGCCGCCGGTTTTTATCACGCTCGGGGCCCAGAAATCACTGACACCGGGGAAGGTGAAGACCTTTCCCTCAAATTTCCAGCCGGTGAAAAGATCATCCGACGAATAGGCGTAAACTCCGTCGCTGCCGGTGGTGTAGATATAAAACCTGCCGCCGTCCTCAAAGATGAAAGGATCCGCCTGACCTATATAATTTTCTTTATTAATCTCAAGTAACTGCATATATTACCTTATAATAATTTATGATTTTTCATAGTCGATTGCAACGCTGCCCTCTCTGATTGAGTGCATAAACGGCTTTACAACCGAGCAGTGATACGGGTCGTTCTGATATTCTTCGAGCGCCTGCATGCTGTCAAGCGTCACCTGCAGGATAACATCATAAGATCTTTCGGAGCCGAGCAGGTCCGCGCCCGCCTCGATATCTCTTATGCCGGGCACTTTGCCCTTCATTGAGAGCAGCATATTAACCGCCATCGCGGCATCCGCTCTGTTTTTAAGCTTGAAACAAACAACGTGTTTAATCATATCATTTCACCCCGAGAAAGCTGAGCAGAGTGCCGAATATTGCAAAGGCTTTGCCGAGCCCGAGCACAAAGCCGGCAAGCACAACATACATTTTTGCCGTTGACTGACTCACACCGATTTTGTCCGCATAGTCCTTATCCTGCGCCGCTATACCGTTGACGGTGATATTTTCGTTTGTGAATGAGCCGTCGCTTTCGCTCAGGGTGATGAGCGAGCATCCTCTGTTAAGCTCAGAAGAATATGAATTATAAGTGATGGCAGGCGTGTTTATAACGTGAACGCCGCTTATTTCAACATCATAGGAATTTGTGTGATCGTGACCGCAGAAGAGAGCTCTTACATCGCCCTTTTTGGCAAGCGCGCTGAGCTGGCCGTAGTTATAATAACCCGGGCAGGGTGCCTCATTGAGAAAACCGGTGAAATTCTGAAGCTTGGGAACAAATGTATAGTGCTTGCCGTTGAAGCTTCTGCCGAGCTCACCGAGATCCACTGCCGACTCGTAATAGAGGTAATCATATACATCGCCGGGAACGATATGCTGGAATGCGAGCGAAGGCACATAATCGCCCTGCTGCTCCTTAAGCTGATCCCTCCTGCCTTTGTACCACTGAATCTGTTCTTCGGTAACGCAGGCGTAGCCGAGCTCTTCGCCGTTTTCATCATATTCATAGTTGCCTGAGTCAAACATATAAAGGCCGTAGGCAACTTTGCTGCCGTCGGATGAATAAACGGGCAGGAAATGAGTGCCGACTCTGCCGCTCTCTTCGCTGTCCTCATTGAAGCCGAGGAAGTATTCTCCGCCGTATTCCTTATACATTTCAAACAGCTCCGCTTTTTCAACGCCCTGCTGATGGTCGTGATTTCCGAAAACCATTGTGAAATATGTGCCGCTCTCAACATAGGGGCTCACAAGCTCTTTGATTGCCTGCGCCTTTGTTTCGCCGGGGCCTACGGTGTTGTCGCCGCAGAGCACAACAAGGTCGGGCTTGTATTTCTCAAGCACATAGTTTATGAATGTGAACATATTATCATTTGCGGGGTAGCCGTCCTGGCAGTCCGCCATATTGATGATTGTAAACTTGCCGTCGCTGCCGAATTTAAGCGTGTGCGATTCCGCCGCCGAAGCGCAGACAGCCGCCGAAAGGCACATAACCGCGGCAAGAAACAGAGAAATTATTTTTTTCATGGTAAATCCTCCTGAAATTTTTATGGAGCGACCCGGCCTTGACCGAGCCGCTCCGGGCTGTAAATTTTATATATTATTCCGCGGCGCTTTCTTCACTTGCTTCGCTTTCTGAGGAGTGGCGCTGCTCAACAAGCTCACCGAGAATTCTCTTGTGCTCTGAATTGGGAAGAGCATACTTCCAGGTGGGTATTGCCGACAGTATCATTCCTATCATCGGAGGAATCGAAACGAGGAAGAACATGGACAAAGCAAATTTGCCGCCGTTCATCGTGGCAAAGTGCGCCGTGCCGCCGGCAAGCTCTGTGTTGGCCTTTTCTATTGCGGCGCCCGACCAGCCGACTATTGAGAATACAACGCCCGAAATCATTGTTGCAATACCGGCGGAAAGCTTGGTAATGAAACTCTGACCGGAGAAGAACACGCCGTCGGGGCGGTTGCCGTTGTGATACTCTTCATAGTCAACACAGTCTGCAATCATAACGGACTGAAGAACGTTCAGGCCGCCCATCGCTGCAGAGGCAAGAAGGAAATCAAGGCCCATAACAGCTGTCCACAGCCATTCGGTCATAATCTTTTCGCCTGCGATAATGTAGATGACAAGCACAAGACCGAAGGGAATCGCGCCAACTATTGAGAAGAAATTGTAAAGATTCTTCTTTTCATATTTTGATGCAAGAGAAGGTGTGAGAGCGGAAGAAATAAGCATACCGCCGAAAATACCGACAGCGATTACCACAACTCTGAGGGCAAGCTGAACATTGAGGCCGTCCTCTGTCATAAGGGCTCTTACTGCGTCATTGTCAAAGAAGAAATAGAGCACCAGAGTGATTGCGACTGTTGTGAGAAGCTGAATGGGACTTCTGAGCACGCCGGAAACAAGGAGCTGACGGAAGGGACGGCAGTGCCACATGGTTTTGAAATTCTCTTTCATCGAAGGCTTGCTTTCGGTGGCCTGATGAACCTTTTCCTTGACCGAGAATCCGGCAAACTGGAACATAATCGAAGCAATAACGGTGAGTATAACCGCAATGGCTATAACAGAATACTGTTGCTGTGCGGCAGGCTCCTTTACACCCATGCCCTCAAAAACACCTGCGAGAGCAGTGCCGGCAAGCTGAACAAGCATTCCGATAAAGCCCACGGACGCAACTATACGGGCAAGAGCAAGAATTTTAGCTCTGTCTTTTGCGTCTTCGGTCATAAGAGAAGTCACACCCCAGAGAGGAATGTCGCCCGCGGTATAACTCATACCCCAGAGAATATAAGAAAGGCCCGCCCAGATAATGATGCCGATATTCCTTGCGTTCATAATAACCGAACCGTCCGCATTAAAGCTGACACGTCCGTTGACAAAGCAGAGGATGGTGACAACCATAACTATTACGGGAACAAACAGAAGATAGGGCTTGCATTTGCCCCACTTGGTGTGTGTTTTATCAACAATCGTACCCATCATCGGGTCATTGATAGCGTCCCACACTCTGGCAATGGTAACTATAATACTGCATATCATCGCCGGAACGAAAATGATGTTCTGGAAATAATACATCAGACCGGCGCTGACTATGTTGTAAATAATATTCTGACCGGCAAGACCAACGAGGTAACCGGTCATCTCCTTGCCCGAGTATGTTCTGACATTCGGGTCCCGGGTTGCTTTTGACATACAAACACTCCTTAACTCTGTGATATTTGCGAAGATGTTTCATTTTGCACAAAAACAAGAGCGCAAAATAAACATATCTTATTTATTTTAATGCAGAGTCCGAATAAAGTCAATATGTAAAAACTTATAGTATTGAAAGGAAAAATTTGGTTGATATTTTAAGACTCACATCAAAAAACAGACGCGGCGGCAATTAAATATTGACAAATCACGCGCGTTATGAAAAAATGGCATTGTAATCTTTTTTTAAAGAGGTGCAAGTGTATGAACAAAGCAGCGGCAAAGGCAAAAGCAAAAGAAATTGTTGCGAAAATGACGGTTGAGGAAAAGCTCTCACAGCTTGTATATAACTCCCCCGCCATCGAGCGGCTCGGAATAAACGAATACAACTGGTGGAACGAAGCCCTGCACGGCGTGGCAAGAGCGGGTACGGCCACTGTTTTTCCGCAGGCAATCGGCCTTGCGGCGACATTTGACCCGGGTCTTCTCGAAGAGGTCGCCGGCGTGATTTCTACAGAGGCGAGGGCAAAATACAACAAATGCGTTGAATACGGCGACAGGGACATTTTCAAGGGACTTACCTATTGGTCGCCTAACATTAACATATTCAGAGACCCGCGCTGGGGAAGAGGCCATGAGACCTACGGCGAGGACCCCTGCCTGACTTCGATTATGGGCACGGCTTTCATAAAGGGTCTGCAGGGAGACGGCGAATTCTATAAAGCTGCCGCCTGCTCAAAGCACTATGCCGTGCACTCCGGCCCCGAGGATCTGCGCCACGGATTTGACGCGAAAGCGGGCAAAAAGGATATGGGCGAAACATATCTGCCCGCATTTGAAAAAACGGTTAAATCGGGCGTTGCCGGCGTTATGGGCGCATATAACAGAACAAACGGCGTACCCTGCAACGCGAGCACGGAACTGATTCAGGATATCCTGAGAGGCAAATGGGGCTTCGACGGATACTTTGTTTCCGACTGCGGCGCGATAAACGACATTTATCAGCATCATCATTATACGGAAACCGCTTATGAGGCGGCGGCTGCGGCGTTCAACGCCGGGTGCGACCTCAACTGCGGCGACTGCTACGCGCATCTCTATGAGGCTTATGAAAAGGATTTAATCAGCGACGAGAGAATTAACGAAGCGTGCGTAACGCTTTACACAATCAGATGCCTGCTCGGCGAATTTGAGGAGAAGAGGCCATATTCGGATATCGGATATGAGGCTGTGGACTGCGAAGAGCACAGAGAACTCAATCTCAGGGCGGCTGAGGATTCCCTCGTGCTTCTTAAAAACGAAAATAATTATCTTCCGCTTAAAGCGGATAAAAAATACTCAATCGGCGTAATCGGCCCGAACGCTATGTCGGTAACCGCTCTCGAGGGCAACTACGAAGGCAGAGCCTCGGAATACATCACCGCAGCGGACGGAATACGCCGCGTGTTCACGGGCTCCGAAGTCAGATGCGCCGAGGGGTGCAGATATGTTGAGGAGAGCATGAACCACTGGGACGGCTTCAAAAATCTTGTGTCGGACGCTCTTTCGGTAGCGAGCGTAAGTGATGTTACGGTGCTTTGCCTCGGCCTTGACAGAAACTTTGAGGGCGAGGGCGAAAGCGGCGACAAGAAAGACATCCGTCTGCCCGAGACACAGCGCAAAATGGCGGAAGCCGTGTGCGATGTGTGCGATAATGTGATTGTTGTGCTTATGTGCGGCAGCAGCCTCGATATCGGCGAAAAGCTGAGAAACAAGGCAAAGGCGATAATCGCCGCCTGGTACCCCGGCGCGCGCGGAGGCCTTGCCGTTGCGAAGGCGATTGCCGGCGGATTCTCACCCTGCGGCAGACTGCCTATTACAATCTATGACGGCAAAACAGTACTGCCCGATTTCACCGATTATTCGATGAGAAACCGCACCTACCGCTTTAACCCGGAACCGGTGCTGTGGCAGTTCGGCTTCGGCCTCGGCTACACAAAGGTTGAATATAACAGCGCGGAAATCGTTTCTTCCGATGAAGGCAGTTACACATTGAAAGTTAAACTGACAAACACGGGCGGATACGACACAACCGAAAAAATACAGGTTTACGCGAAATTCACAGACTCGAAAACAGATACTCCGCTTTATCAGCTCTGCGCGGTCAAGCCCGTGCCGTTAAAGGCGGGCGAAAGCGCCGAAACAGAAATAACCGTTGACAGATACTGGATTAAAGCGGTTAGCGAAAACGGTGAGAGAACCGAGCCCGACGGCGGCGTTAAGCTCTTTATCGGCTCCTCCCTGCCGGATGATTACAGTATCTCACAGGGCGCGGCGAAACCCGTTTCAATACGCGTGAAATAAAGCTTGAATAATCACAGGCGGTTTGGTAAAATTCATTTGTAAAATTTTTGCACCCGGGAGGTAAAATCATGAGCAGATTTTCAATAGGTGTTATTATTGATTCTTTCAGAGTTGACACGGACGCGGCGGTTGTAAAAGCCGCGCAGGTTGGCGCTCAGGGCATTCAGGTTTATGCCACAAGCGGCGACATGGCGCCCGAAAATATGACTGCGCAGAAAATAGCGCATTTCAATTCACTTGTCGCGGATAACGGCCTTGTGGTTTCCGCTCTCTGCGGCGACCTCGGCGGCGGCTTCGGCAACAAGGATGAAAATCCGTGGAGAATTGAAAAATCAAAGAGAATTCTCGACCTCGCGAAAGAGCTCGGCACAGACATAGTGACCACTCACATAGGCGTTGTGCCCGGCGACAAAAATCACGACAGATACAAGATTATGCAGGAGGCGTGCTTTGAGCTTTCACGCTATGCGGACAGCATTGACGCGCACTTTGCAATAGAGACGGGCCCCGAAACATCGGCAGTGCTCAAGGGCTTTCTTGATGAGCTCGGCTCAACGGGCGTCGGAGTTAACCTTGACCCCGCAAACCTCGTTATGGTTACGGGCGACGACCCGGCAGGCGCCGTTTACAACCTGCGCGATTACATTGTGCACACTCACGCGAAAGACGGCAAGCAGCTTTACTATAAGGATCCCGAGATGGTTTACGGCATAGTCAGGGATTCTCTTGTTACCGGCCCGAGCTTCATCGAGGTGCCTCTGGGCGAGGGCAACGTGCCCTGGGAAAACTATCTGAACGCTCTCGAGGATATCGGCTACAAGGGCTTCCTCACAATTGAGAGAGAAGTGGGCGACGACCCCGAAAGAGACATAAGAGCGGCAGTGGAATTTCTTAAAGCGAGGATATAAAAATGAAAACGGGTGTAAGCAGTTACAGCTTTCAGCAGCTTATCGGCAGAGGCGCCGAAACACAGAAAAGTATTATCCCCATCGCGAAAGAGATGGGCTTTGACGGCATAGAATTCACGGACCTTAACGCGCCCGAAGGCATGACGGAGGCGGAATACGCCGCCGAGATAAAAGAGGAATGTGAAAAGAATTCGCTGCCCGTTATCGCTTATACAATCGGCGCGGATCTCCTCAAAGGAGAGAGCGAGGTTGAGAGAGTATGCAAAAAGCTCGACATTGCCAAAATCCTCGGCGCTCCCCTGCTGCGTCACGATGCCGCGTGGGGTCTGCCCGACGGCGACAAATCATACAAGGGCTTTGAAAATGTGCTTCCTATGCTCGCGGATTCCTGCAGAAAAATCACCGCTTATGCGAAGACGCTCGGCATAGTGACAATGACGGAAAATCACGGCCAGTTCTGCCAGGAAAGCGTAAGGATGGAAAAGCTTGTGAACGCCGTCTGCGACCCGAATTTCGGCGTGCTGTGCGACATAGGCAACTTTGCCTGTGCGGATGAAAACAGCGCGGACGCAGTGGGCAGGCTTCTGCCTTACATAAAGCACGTTCACGCCAAGGATTTTTACATCAGAAGCGGCAACGGCATTGACCCCGGCGAGGGTTTCTTCCGCTCAAGGAGCGGCAACTACCTCAGGGGCTCGATAATCGGGCACGGCGACATTCCCGTTTATCAGTGCATAAGAAAGATAACCGAAAACGGATACGGCGGATATATCAGCATTGAATTCGAAGGCATGGAAAACTGCCTTGAAGCAATCAGAATAGGCCTTGAAAACCTGAAAAAAGCGGGGGCGTAATATGACCGACAGCGAACTTAAATCACTCATAAAAGCAGGTGAAACGCTCGAGCTCAATGACGAGGCGCGGGCGAAATATCCCGGCAGTTACATAAAGCTTTCTCACGGCCTGACGCACTATGAAATGACGGGCGAGGGCGAAGCGGTTGTGCTTGTGCACGGCTACTCAACACCATATTTCATCTATGACAAGGTTTACGCGAGATTCGCGGAGCTCGGCTACAAAGTAATCAGGTACGACCTTTACGGCAGAGGATTCTCCGACAGGACGGGCGGAAAGCACGACCAGGCGTATTTCGCGCATCAGCTTGAAGAGCTCACAAGAGCGCTCCTCGGCGACGAAAAATTCATACTCGTGGGCACATCAATGGGCGGCGCGATTTCCGCGACCTACTGCATGCTCTACCCCGACAGGGTGAAAAAGATGATTTTGCTCGCTCCGGCGGGAATGGACAACTTCAAGCCGCCGTTTTATATGTACCTTTGCGCGAGCCCCGTCATTGGCGACATTCTCTTCAAGGTGTTGGGCGACAAGATACTCATCTCGCATATAGCGGCTGAATTCTATCACTGCTCTCAGGAGGAGCGCGATTACTACACCCGCGCGTTCGCGGAAAACTGCAAATACAAGGGATTCCTCAAGTGCACGCTGTCATCCCTGAGGCACACGATTCTAAAAACAAAGCGCTCAACTCTCGCGTATAAGGAAGTCGGCAGGCAGGGCCTTCCGCTTCTTGTAATCTGGGGCGACATTGACGGCACAATGCCGTTTTACCAGCACACGCGCCTTCTTGAGGTCTGCCCGCAGGCAGAGCTTCATAAGATTGAGGGTTACGGCCACACATTCCTGTTCGATGACGGAAAAATAACAATGGATATAATCGAAGAGTGGCTGTAAGCACAAAAAAGATTAAGGGTACGGAATCGGATGATTTCCGTACCCTTTTATTCTATTAACTGTTTAATCCCCGTTTCTGTCTTTGCGTTTGAGGAGTTTTTCGGGGGTTTTGACATAGCTTCGCACAACGCTGCCGCATTTGAGGCAGACGGTGTGATAGAGCGCCATTCCGCTGAGTTTTCTTTCCTGTGAGGTAACCGCTCCGTATGCCGATTGAAAAGCCTCAATCATTTCCGTGCCGCCGCAGTAGGGGCAGCGAGTCACAAATTCATCCTTGTAATATCTGTCCATTATAATACCTCCGCTAAGTGTCTTAATTTATTCTTCCGCTGTTTTTATCACGCTCTCCGCGAGGGCTCTGAGCTGATCCATTGTTTCGAGCGCGCCGATTTCGCGCCTGAACGACGCCGCTCCGCGCATGCCTTTTATGTACCATCCGGCGTGCTTTCTCGCCTCTCTCATGCCGATATAGTCTCCCTTGTATTCGCAAAGATGCGAGATGTGCTCAATCATCACGCTCATCTTCTTTTCAACCGGCGGATCGGGCAGGATTTCACCGCGCTCAAAATAAGCGTTTATCTGCTCAAACTTCCACGGGGCGCCGAGTGCTCCCCTGCCCATCATTATATGGTCGCATCCGGTATATCTGTACATATGTTCCGCGCTGACGGTATCCGTAACATCGCCGTTTCCGATAACGGGCACTTTCACTTTCTCTTTGACCGCCTTTATAACGTCATAATTCACGGGAGGCGCGTACATCTGCTTGCGGGTTCTGCCGTGCACAGTGATTACGGCAGCCCCGGCGTTTTCAAGCATCACGGCCAATTCCGGCGCGTTCACGCTTCCGTCATCCCAGCCGGACCTTATCTTGCAGGTGACGGGTATATCCACCGCGTTCGCAACGGCATCCACAATCCTCGCGGCAAGCTCCGGGTCTTTCATAAGGGCGCTTCCGCCACCGTGACCCGAAACCTTGGGCGCGGGGCAGCCCATATTGATGTCTATCGCTATGCAGCCCGTTGACTCCGCCTTTTTCGCGGCAAGCGCCATTGCCTGAGGCTCACAGCCGAAAAGCTGAACGAGGGCGGGAGATTCGCCGGGCGTGAGCGTCATAAGCATATCCGATTTTCTGTCGCGCATGGTGAGCCCTTTTGAGCTGACCATTTCCGTATATACGCACGAGGCGCCGTAGGAGAGGCAGATTTCTCTGAAAGCTCTGTCTGTAACGCCCGCCATAGGCGCAAGCGAGCAGAAGCCCTTAAGCTCCGTATTGCCGATTTTCATATTATCACCGCGTTTATTATACTCTTTCTTCGGCGATTATTCAACTGTGTTATTTATTGACAAAAGGTAAATACCGCGTTAGAATAAAAATATACAAACGCGTGGAGGAAATACAATGAAAAAGTTAAGAATTATACTGTCTGCCATTCTTATTCTCACCATAGTTTCCGGGCTTGCCGCCTGCGGAAAAACACAGGAAGCAGAAACCACCGCCGCGCCCGGAGCAGACTCATCCGTTTCGGAAACAGCGTCCGAAGCCGAAAGCGAAACCGCCGGCACCGGAGTTACGGAAACCGAAGCACCTTCCGAAGAGAAACCGGAGCCTGTTTCGCAATCGGGTGATGCCGAAAAGGCGCTTGAATTCTATATGCCTACTGTTGAAGCTTACTATTCCGAGCGCGCCTCGAGGGCGAAAGAGCTCGGTTATGACATAACGGTAGATGAATATCTGTATGCGGTTAAGGATATAAACCTTGACGGTGTATATGAGCTTGTGATTGCCGAGGATCTCGAAGACCGTGAAAACATCACAGGCATTTACACCTGTGTGGACGGCAAGGCGGTAGAGCTAGCGTTCATTCAGCGCCACGGTTCGTATTTTATAAGTTCAGACGGATACATCGGCTACGTATATAAGTGGATAGAACTCTACAAAATATCCGGCGGTGAGCTTGTCACAATTGCGTCGGGAGACGTTAAAACGAACAGCTCCGACTATGATGAACAGGTCAACGCTTTTCTCCGCAAAAACGGCGTATCAAATGATTATATGGAATTCGACTATAAAGAATACAAAAAGTAAACTGCAGAACATATTATTAAAATCCCGCCTAAGGGCGGGGTTTTTGTTTTTCGTCTGAACGACGTTGTTGACTTTTTAACTGTTTTATAGTAAATTATAATAGAATGATTATGCGGATAAAATCACGTAAAAAGGAGGCGGGCGACACGGATATTGCAGACAATGTGAATATGCAGGAGCTTATTTCCTACGCGCGCTATGCCCTGCCCCTGCTGGCGGTTATTATCCTGAGCCTTTGCCTTGTGCCGCTTTTAAGGCGCAAGCCGCAGCCGCTCGGTAACGTTATGATTTACGACCCCGTCAAGCGTGAGGTTTACCCCATAACCGCGAGGGAGACATCAATCGGCAGGCATAAGGACTGCGATATTGTGTCCGATGACCTCGCGGTGGCGAGGCAGCATGCCGTGATAATGTGCGGCAAAGATGGCTGGTATGTCAAGGGTCTCGCGAAGGATTCGCCCGTTTTTGTAAACGGCGAGCAGGCGGAAAAGACACAGATGATTTCATCCGGTGATAAAATCACAATCGGAAGAACAACGCTGATTTTCAGCAATAAAGAAAATCTCAGCAGAATATTACAGAAGACAGGAGGCAGCAAAGGTGGCACGCAAAAGGCGCAAAAATAAGCTGGCTTTGCCCGTAGGAATACTTACCGTTATACTTGCGGTAATCGGGCTTGTCGCCGTGATAAACGGCGTTATAAATTTCACACAGGACAGGAAAAACAAGGTTGCGGAAAAGGCGGGCTATGAAGAGCTTTTAAGACCCGTTGTCATGTTTGACCCCGACCCGTTTGACGACCTTACAAAGGCGGATAAATCTCAGCTTCTTTACTCCGCTATATGGGCTCTGCTTATGGACGAAGACGGGATGAGCAAATATCCTTACGCAACAGGCGAAAACTTCGGCCTTCAGCTGCCTCAGAGTGATGTTGAGGAGAGCTTCGCAAAGCTGTACGGCACCGAGATTGAGCCCTCACAGTTGCACTCGAGCGTTGATATGAGCAAATACGATATAACCTACGACTCCGCCCTTCAGAGCTACATCATACCCATTACGGGCGTTGAGTCCGCTTACACTCCCAAGGTTTACAGCATCGACAAGCAGGGCAGCAGCGTAGTGCTCAACGTCGGATACATAGGCAATAAAACCTGGGCGGATATTGACGAGAGCGGCTATGTCGCCCCCGAGCCCGACAAATATATGAAGATAACTCTCAGAGAGAGAAACGGCGAAATGTTTGTTTCGTCCATACAGGCTGCCGACGGCCAGGAAATCGCCGCGCAGATAAGCACAACAACCATCGCTTACGACTATGAGGAAGAAACGGAGAGCGAAGTCACAGAGGAAATCACGGATATAACCGATACCGGCGAAACCGGAGCCGAAATTGAAACGGAGCCGCTCACCGATGAAAACGGCGAAACACTGACAGAAAGCGAAACGTCCTCACAGGAGGATGAAGAGTCCACGGACGCGCAGGAAGCCGGAGTAACGGAATAAAACACAAAAGGAGAAAAAAGAAATGTGGTTTATTTTTGCCCTCGTGGCAACGCTCGGCTGGGGCTTTGCCGACCTTTTCTACAAAAAAGGCGCGGCGAATGATGACAGATACTCACACCTGAAAACAGCGATATGGGTCGGCCTTGTCATGGGAGTTGTTTCAATCTGCCTGCTCCCGTTTTCGGAAACTAAATTCAACGTAACGGAGCTTGTTATCAAGGCGGTTAAATACTCCCCCGCTTCACTCAGCTATATAATCTCAATGGTAATCGGCTACGCGGGTCTGAGATACCTCGAGCTCTCAATTATCTCACCCGTGCAGAATGCATCGGGCGCGTTTTCGACAATCGCCATGATTGTTTATTTCACTGCCGCAGGAAGAATCGGAAGCATAGGCGAAGAATTCTCAGCCCTCGATATGGCGGGCACAGTGATAATCGCCGCCGGCGTTGTGGCTCTCGCGATAGTTGAAAAGAAAATCTCGGACGGAGAAATCAAAGCCGATACAAAATATAAAATGGGTGCTCTCGCGCTCATTTTCCCGATACTCTACTGCGTGTTTGACACTGTCGGCACCGCGGCGGACGGAATTATCCTGGATGAGGAAACTGGCCTCGGGCTCGGTGAAATCGATGTGCTCATCCTTTACGGCCTCACCTTCCTTCTCGCGGGGATCTGCGCCTGGATATTCCTCCTGATAAAGACAAAAAAAGCATATAATCCTTTTACTAAAAGCGAAAAGAATAACGCCTTCGCGGCCTGCTTTGAGGAATTCGGTCAGATTTTCTATGTTTACGCAATGGCAAGGAATCCGATGCTCGCCGCCCCGATGATTGCGTCTTACTGCATCGTTTCCGTTATTCTTTCAAGGATATTCCTCAAGGAGAAGCTTAAGGCAAGCCAGTACGCCTGCGTTATCGCGGTTATCGCGGGTATAATTATGCTCGGCATATCCGAAGGCCTTGCCGAAGCCGGAGACTGAAAATGACCGATTTTGAAAAAACCTCAAAAAGTCTGGAATTTGATAAGGTGCTTGACAAGCTGGCGGAATACACCGGCTGCGAAGACGCGCGCACAGACGCCCTGAACATAAAGCCGGAGTCAAATCTCGCCCTGGCAAACGCGCTTTTAAAGCAGACTGCCGACGCGCACATGCTGCTCGCGAGATTCGGCGGCCCGTCATTCGGGGGTCTTAAAAATGTCAATAACGCCCTGAGCCGCGCCGCGGCAGGCAGCGTACTCAACACAAGAGAGCTGCTTGACATAGGCGAGGTTTTAAGAGTGATACGCTCGCTCAATCAGTGGCGCTCGTCCAACGAGGGCGTTGAGTGCGGGCTCGATTCGCTGTTTAACGCGCTTGTTCCGAACAAGTTCCTTGAAACAGCCATATTCTCCGCCATTACGGCTGAAAACGAGTTCTCCGATAACGCCTCCCCCGAGCTTGCAAACATAAGGCGCAAAATCCGCATTCAGGAATCCGCCGTGCGCGAAAAGCTGGATAAGCTGACCCGCTCTGCATCCTATTCAAAATATCTGCAGGAGGGCATCGTAACCCAGAGAAACGGCAGATATGTTGTGCCCGTAAAGAGCGAGCACAGAGCGAATGTGCCCGGCCTTGTGCACGACACCTCCTCGAGCGGCGCCACGGTATTCATTGAGCCGATGGCTGTGGTTGAGGCAAACAATGAGATAAGAGTGCTTCAGTCCAAAGAAAAAGAAGAGATTGAAAGAATTCTTTATGAACTTTCCGCGAGCGCGGGCGAATTCAGCGAGAGCATAAAAAACAGCTATAAATGCGCCGTTGAGCTGAATCTGATTTTCGCAAAAGCGCAGTACGCTTACAGCATAAAGGCGACCCCCGCGATTCTGAACGACAGCGGAATAATAAATCTCAGGCAGGCGAGGCATCCCCTGCTTGACCCGAGAAAGGCGGTACCTGTTGACATTAACCTCGGCAGGGATTTCGACACGCTTGTAATAACGGGTCCGAACACGGGCGGCAAAACCGTTTCGATTAAAACCGTGGGTCTTCTCACAATGATGGCAATGAGCGGCCTTATGATACCCGCGGGTGACAGAAGCGAGATTTCCGTGTTTGACGAAATCCTTGCGGACATAGGCGACGAGCAGTCCATTGAGCAGTCGCTCTCCACCTTCTCCGC
>DBWO01000014.1:17131-26685 GCA_002309055.1 Ruminococcaceae bacterium UBA1236 | reverse complement strand
CCCCTTTTTCATTTTCAGTTTTACTTTCCCTTTATTTAAGTGTGATTTTAACACATAAAAACGAAAATTTCAATTATAAAATTTACGTTTTTTTAAATTGTAACTTCAAGTTCACAATTTGTTAACTTATTTTGAAAAATAAAGGCATAGTCTTGAAAAGATTTTATAATAAGTATATAATATAATTTAATGTAAATTTGAGCAAAGAGGTATTTACGCGATGAGCTCTCTTGATTTCAAAAGAAACCTTACAATGCTGACCGATTTTTATGAGATAACCATGGCAAACGGTTATTTTGCAAACGGTTACAAAGACACAATCGCGTGTTTTGATATGTTTTTCAGATCCGTGCCCGACAACGGCGGCTTCGTTATAGCCGCAGGTCTCGAGCAGCTTGTGAACTATCTTAAAAATCTTGAATTCACGCCCGAAGATATAGAGTATCTGCGCGGGAGGGGATTTGACGAGGATTTCCTTTCATACCTTGAAAACTTCAGGTTTGCCTGCAGTGTGTGGGCGGTGCCCGAGGGCACTCCCGTTTTTCCGGGCGAACCGATAGTAAAGGTGAAGGGTCCTGTTATCCAGGCGCAGTTTATTGAAACAATGGTGCTCCTGTGCATAAATCACCAGAGCCTGATTGCCACCAAAGCAAACAGAGTGGTCAGGGCGGCGCACGGCAGGGCCGTTATGGAGTTCGGCTCCCGCAGGGCACAGGGCTGTGACGGCGCAATTTACGGCGCGAGGGCGGCTTTCATAGGCGGATGCGCCGGCACGGCCTGCACAATCAGCGACGAGGCCTTCGGCACTCCGGCGCTCGGCACCATGGCGCACTCATGGGTGCAGCTTTTTGACAGCGAGCTTGAGGCGTTCAAGGCTTACGCGAAGCAATATCCCGACAGCTGCACGCTGCTTGTTGACACATACAACGCCCTCAAAAGCGGCGTACCGAACGCGATAAAGACCTTTGACGAGGTGCTCAAGCCCCTCGGCAAGAGACCGAAAGGCATAAGATTTGACTCGGGCGACATCGCCTATCTTTCACGCAAGGCGAGAAAAATGCTGGACGAAGCCGGCTACCCCGACTGCCCGATTGTGGCGTCAAATTCGCTCGATGAAACGCTTATCAGGGATATGCTCCTGCAGGGCGCCAAGGTTGATTCCTTCGGCGTGGGCGAGCGTCTCATCACATCCTCATCGAGCCCCGTGCTCGGCGGAGTTTACAAGCTCTCCGCGGTTGAGATAGACGGTGTGGATGTGCCGAAAATCAAAATCAGCGAAAATGTGCAGAAAATCACGACCCCCGGCAACAAGAGAGTTTACCGTTTTTATGAAAAAGACACGGGCAAGGCGATTGCCGACCTTATCGCTCTTTCGGATGAAACAATAGACCCGTCCGAGCCCTATGTGCTTTTCGACCCCGATTACACCTGGAAGAAAAAGACGGTGCGCGATTTTGTGTGCAGGGAGCTGCTCGAGCCCGTTTTCATAAAGGGCGAATGCGTCTATAAGGACAGGACGGCCGCCGAAATCAAAGAGTACTGCAAATATCAGGTTGACACTCTCTGGGACGAGGTGCTCAGGTTTGAGTATCCGCACACCTACTATGTTGACCTTTCACAGAAGCTCTGGGATATGAAACATGAGCTTATCGAAAAAAACAGGGGCTGACATCAGCCGTAATCCATAAATCCGGAGGTACCGTTTAATGGGTAAAAACAACGGAAACAAGACTTCTGTTTTCAGAAGGATTTTCGCGGACAACAGCTATTGCTGGCTTGCGGTTATCTGCACGGCCGCGATAATGATGCTCGTTTATTTCTGCTTCAATCTGTGGCCTTTCGGTGAGGTGACCATTCTCAGAATGGACCTTTACCATCAGTACGGCCCTCTTTTCGCGGAATTCTATGACAGGGTGAAAAATCTCGAGAGCTTCATCTATTCGTGGCGCACGGGTCTCGGCTCGCCGTTTATGGGGAATTTCTGCAACTACCTTTCAAGCCCCGCCGCGATAATCATTCTGCTTCTCGGCCACGAGAATATGCCCGAGTCGATAGCGGGTATGATACTGCTCAAGGCGGCGCTCGCCGCGGGCGCTTTCACCCTCTATCTCAGAAAGAGCAAGGGCAGGCACGATTTCACAACCGCGGCATTCGGCGTGCTTTACGCGATGTGCGGCTACTTTGTGGCATATTACTGGAATGTAATGTGGATTGACGCGATGGTGTATTTCCCCCTCGTTGTCTACGGAATAGAGAAGATTATCAATAAGCGCCGCCCCGCGGTGTACATTATTTTCCTCGCTCTCACACTGCTTTCAAACTATTATATGGGCTATATGACCTGCATATTCTCGGTCATATATTTCATAATTTACTATATTTCAAACAAGGATATCGGCGAGCTTGCCGAAAACACAACCTATTCGCTTGACTACGCCGGCGAGAAGAAATATTCGCTCGCGGACAAAATCAAGGGCAGCGTGCTTCTGAGAAGCGGCGTCACATTCGCAATCGGCTCAATTGCCGCCGGCTGCCTCGTGGCTTTTGCCCTTATACCCGTTTACAGCATTCTGCGCTCGTGCTCGGCTACTTCGGGCACATTCCCGCAGAATTACAGGGTTTATTTCTCCGTATTTGATTTCCTCGCGAATCATCTCGCCTCCGTTGACCCGACAATCAGGTCGAGCGGCGACGATGTGCTGCCCAACGTTTACTGCGGCATGGCAACGCTTGTGCTTGTTCCTCTCTACATTTTCTCAAAGAGGGTATCGCTCAAGGAGAAAATCGCAAGCATATTCACGCTCGGTCTCATCTATTTCAGCTTCAACATCAATATGCTCAACTATGTGTGGCACGGCTTCCATTTCCCGAACGACCTGCCTTACCGCTTCTCGTTCATGTACTGCTTCCTGCTGCTCGTGCTCGCATACAGGGCGTTTACCAATCTTTCGGAATACTCCGGGCGGCAGATACTCGGCGTAGGTGTCGCCGTTACATTCATGATTATCCTCGTGCAGGAAATCGGTTCGAAAAACGTGCAGGACATCACCGTGCTTCTCTCGGTGATATTCGTTGTGACCTATTGTCTCATTCTCTATATGCTCAAAGATGAGAACAAGCAGAAATCCGCGGTCGCGGTCATTCTGCTTTGCGCGGTCATCGCGGAAATCGCCTGCTCGAATACCGACAGATACAGTATGTCGCAGACCAAGAGCAGCTACGCCTCGGACTACCCCGAATTCAGAACTCTCAAGGCGGAGCTCGACGAGAGGGAATCGGATGAATTCTACAGGATGGAGCTCACCTACAACAGGGCGAGAATGGACCCCGCCTGGTACGGCTACAACGGCGTTTCCACCTTCACATCCATGGCGTATGAGAAGATGGCGAATATGCAGAGCAACCTCGGCGTTTACGGCAACTACATAAACAGCTACACCTACTATCTGCAGACTCCCATTTACAATATGATGAACTCGCTGAGATATATCGTTGACAACGACGATAATATCGAGGTTGAGGATGACTACTACACAAACGTCGCGGAGTCGGGCAAATTCACGGCTTATAAGAATGAATACTGGCTGCCCATCGCTTTTGCCGTCAATAACGACATAAAGGACTGGTATTCCGCCTACACAAACCCGTTCCTCACACAGGGCGAATGGTTCAAATTCGCGACGGGAGTTGACGATATATTCGGCAAGATGACCGTTTCGGATGTGAGATATTTCAATATCAACGAGATTGACACGGGCTTTGAAACGGGCGACATCTACTTCTCAAAGACTGCCGCCGGCGACGCGGATATGACCATCGTGCTCACCGTTGAGCAGAGGAGACACTGCTACCTGTTTGTTGACTCAAACGACTTTGATGATATCTCGATTTTCTGGGAGGACGACAGAAGCGTTGCCCAGAATACGGACGAGCCCTACATCTATGACCTCGGCATTATCAATCCCGGCGAAACGGTTGAGGTGCTCATCACACCCAAGGATGACAGCTTTAACTGCAATATGAATTTCTATCCCTACTACGTTGACGACAGCGTGCTTGACAAGGGCTACGCCGCCCTTCAGAAGGGCCAGATGAACGTTGAAACTTTTGACGACACATACATAAAAGGCACCGTAAACGCGGATGATGACTGCGTTATGTTTACTTCAATCCCCTATGACAAGGGCTGGACCGTAAAGCTTGACGGCGAGGTTCTCACGGGCGATAAAGTATTCGCGCTTGAGGACGCCTATCTCTGCTTCGATCTGCCCGCAGGCGAGCACACGGTTGAATTCTCATTCAAACAGAACGGCCTTCTGCTCGGCGCGGCCGTTTCACTCGGAACACTGCTTCTGCTGCTTGCCGCGGCGGTAATATTCCGCGTGACAAGACCGGGCCGCGAAAAGAGATTTGAAGAAAAGTGCCGCCTGGCTCAGGAGAAATACGAAATTGAAAAACAGCAGAGAGAGGAAGAGGACGCGAGACAGCGTATGATGGCTCAGCTGCCCGATGAACTCTCACCTGTTGATATGGAACTGTTTGAGTCGATGGTCGAGGAGGGTTATCCCTCCGCAAGCGCGCCCGAAGACTCTGCCGGGGAAACCGGTGAAGAAACCGCCGAAGCGGGGGAAAATGCGGAAGCTCCCGGCGAGCCCGCGGAATCCTCAGACGCTCCGGAAGATGAGCCTTCGGAAGAAACCGCGGAAGAATCCGGGCAGGATGAAGAGCCCGGAGCAGGGGAGGAATCCGCTGAGGAAGAAGCCGGATCCGGCCCCGAAGAGGAGCCCGGATCAGACCCATCCTGCGAGTCTGAAAACGAACCGGAAGATGTCGCCGCGGACGAATCCGCAGCCGAAACCGCGGACGAAAGCGCCGAAAACGCCTCCGCAGAGGAAGAAAAATAAAAAATTTTCCCCTTTTACACAGTTATTATAAGAATACTCTTAAACGGCACATCTTGTGCATCTATATATATTACATCATATATATAGGGGGTATCCGGCTGTGCGGCCGGAGCGGCGCTCTGAGCCCTTGAAACACAACAGAATAAACCGATTCGGGATGTCGAAAGTTTTTGAAAAAAACTCTTGACATCCCTATTTTATTATGATATACTTTCGAGGCTTGCTGAATACAGGGGTGAATTGCGCCCTTTTACAGCAGCACGATATGCGATGATACGGGAGGTGGCCGCCCTCGAGGCGGGGAATTTCCGTGGAGTATGTCCGATTTTAAACCGGGCGATTATTATTCCGGTCGGCACCCGTGCCGGCTCGCAGGTTTTTCGTCACAGTGCTCAAAAAGCGGTTGGCTTGCGAAACCGTCATATTTGAGTACAATGATGAAAAATGTCGGGCCGTGCCCCGTGCGGATAACCGCGCCTGTTCCCGGCGCACAATCCGGAATAAATTCAAGAGCAAAATGCTGAACTACCCCGGAACTGTGTTTTCCGGTTTTTGAATCGGAAGGGTTGAAACACCCGGGTCAGTTTTAGAATTTTGCATGCCCGCCAAATTTTTAAGGAGGCATTCCAATGGCAGTTAAGGGAAAAATCAGAATCAGGCTCAAAGGCTACGATCACACTCTTGTTGACAAGTCGGCAGAAAAGATCGTTGAGACCGCAAAGAGAACCGGCGCGGAAGTTTCCGGCCCCGTTCCCCTTCCCACAGAGAAGGAGATAGTTACGGTTCTTCGTGCTGTTCACAAGTACAAGGACAGCCGCGAACAGTTTGAGCAGAGAACACACAAAAGACTCATAGACATCATCAGACCTTCAGCGAAAACAGTTGAAGCCCTGACTGATCTTGAGCTTCCCGCAGGCGTTGAAATCGAGATCAAACTTTAATCTCACACAGTAAACGAATGCAGGTCAAGTTGGCGCGAAAGGCGTCAACCAATAACCAAAGGAGGATGCAAATATGCAGAAAGCACTCATCGGCAAGAAGATCGGTATGACCCAGATCTTCGATGAAAAGGGAAATGTAATTCCCGTAACAGTCGTTGAAGCAGGTCCCTGTAACGTAGTTTCCAAGAAGACTCTTGAGAACGACGGTTACGAAGCGATTCAGCTCGGCTTCGGCGATATCAAGGTTCAGCGCGTCACAAAACCCATGATGGGCCACTTCAAGAAGAATGACGTAGCTCCCAAGAAGACTCTCAAAGAATTCAAGTTTGACGACATCGCTGCTTACAACACCGGCGACACCCTCACAGCGGACATCTTCGCTGTAGGCGACAAGGTCGACGTTGTCGGCACAAGCAAAGGTAAAGGCACCGCAGGCTCCATCAAGAGATGGAACTTCGCGAGACTCAAAGAGTCCCACGGTACCGGCCCCGTTGCAAGGCACGCAGGTTCACTCGGCGCCTGCTCCGATCCCTCAAGAGTTTATAAGGGAAAGAAGCTTGCCGGTCACCTCGGCTGCGAAAGAGTTACCATACAGAACCTCACGGTAGCTAAGATTGACGCAGATAACAATCTCGTTGCCATCAAGGGCGCCATCCCCGGCCCCAAGGGCGGCATAGTGGTTATCCGCGATGCAAAGAAAGCGTAAGGAAAGGAGTAGAAAACAATGCCTACAGTATCAGTATTTGACATGGCAGGTAAAAAGGTTTCCGACCTTGAACTTGCAGAAAGCATTTTCGGCATAGAGCCCAGCATTCCCGCTATGCATCTCTGCGTAGTTGCGTATCTGGCAAATCAGCGTCAGGGCACACAATCTACCCTTACCAGATCCGAAGTCAGCGGCGGCGGCAAGAAGCCCTGGAGACAGAAGGGCACAGGCCGCGCAAGGCAGGGTTCAACAAGAGCTCCCCAGTGGTATCACGGCGGCATAGCTCACGGCCCCAAGCCCCGCAAGTATCATAAGGACGTTAACAAGAAGGTCAGAAGGCTCGCTATGAAGTCCGCCTTCTCAGCCAAGGTTGCAGACGAAGAACTCATCGTGCTCGACTCCCTCAAGCTCGACGCAATCAAGACCAAAGAGATGGTCAAGGTTGTAAACGCACTTGAGACCGGCAAAAAGGTTCTCTTCGTTCTTCCCGAAAAGGACGATATCGTTTATCGTTCAGCCCGCAACATCGCCGGCGTCAAGACCACTCTTGTAAACACACTCAATGTTTACGACATCCTCAACTGCGACACAGTAGTGCTGCTTAAAGATGCCGTAGCCAAGATAGAGGAGGTATACGCATGAAGGCACCTCAGGACATAATCCTTCGTCCGGTTATCACCGAAAACAGCATGGACGGCATAGCAGACCGCAAGTACACATTTGAGGTCGCTAAGGACGCTAACAAGATAGAGATAGCTCAGGCAGTTGAAGCGCTTTTCGACGTTGAGGTAGCGAAGGTCAACACCATTAACGTTAACGGCAAGCTCAGAAGATACGGCCGTTTCGAGGGCTATACAGCATCCCGCAAAAAGGCAATCGTAACTCTAACCGAAGATTCCAAGACAATCGAATTCTTCGACGGTATGATGTAATTAAACCAGAAAACCTTTAAATCCGGCGGTAAGGTATGGAGCCTAGCTCCGCAAAGCCGCTGTAAGGAGAGTATAATATGGCTATTAAATTTTACAGACCGACCACTAACGCAAGGCGTAATATGTCGGTTACCGATTATTCCGAGCTCTCAAAGGTTGCCCCCGAAAGAAGCCTTCTTGTTTCACTCAAGAAGAACAGCGGTCGCAACAGCTACGGAAGAATAACCGTTCGCCACAGAGGCGGCGGCGTTCGCACCAAGTATCGTATAATTGATTTCAAGAGAGATAAAATCGGTGTATCCGCTACAGTAGAGAGCGTTGAGTACGATCCCAACCGCTCCGCTTTCATCGCCCTTCTCAAGTATGAGGACGGCGAGAAGAGATACATCCTTCAGCCCGCAGGCCTCAAAGCAGGCGACACCGTCGTGGCAGGCCCCGAGGCCGACATCAAGCCCGGCAACGCCCTTCCCCTTAAGAACATCCCTCTCGGTACAATCGTTCACAACGTTGAGCTCTATCCCGGCAGAGGCGGCCAGCTCGCAAGAGCCGCAGGCAACAGCGCACAGCTGATGGCCAAGGAAGGCATCTACGCCCTCCTCCGTCTTCCCTCAGGTGAACTGCGCAACGTTTCCGCCGATTGTATGGCAACCGTAGGTCAGGTAGGCAACCTTGACCACGAGAATGTCAAGATCGGTAAAGCAGGCCGTAAACGCCACATGGGCTGGAGACCTACCGTCAGAGGTTCAGTCATGAACCCCAATGACCACCCCCACGGCGGCGGCGAAGGCAAAGCCCCCATCGGCAGACCGGGCCCCGTTACCCCCTGGGGTAAGCCCGCTCTCGGCTATAAGACCAGAAAGAAAAAGAAATCATCCGATAAGATGATAGTAAAACGTCGTAACGACAAATAAGTGAAAGGAGCAGATTAATATGGGCAGAAGCGTTAAAAAAGGACCCTTTGTGCAGCCTAAACTGCTCGAAAGAGTTCAGAAGATGAATGAATCCGGCGAGAAGCAGGTTCTCAAGACCTGGAGCCGCGCATCAACAATCTTCCCCGATTTTGTCGGTCACACATTTGCCGTTCATGACGGACGCAAGCACGTCCCCGTTTACATCACGGAGGATATGGTCGGCCACAAACTCGGTGAGTTTGCACCTACAAGGACCTTCAGAGGCCATGCAGGTTCAAAAACTTCCAACAACGGTAAATAATCGGCGAAAGGAGTGTATATAAATGTCAGATAACGAAATGATGAGCGTGCCTACCGCAACAGCTAAGGCCACTTACATCCGTATTGCTCCCCGCAAGGTTCAGATAGTTCTTGATCTCATCAGGAATCAGCCTGTGGATAAGGCAATGGCAATTCTCAAGTACACGCCCAAAGCCGCGTGTGAACCCCTCGAGAAGCTTTTGAAGTCGGCAGTAGCAAATGCCGAAAACAACAATAACATGGACGTTGACCGCCTTTACATTGCAGAGTGCAGTGTGAGCCAGGGTCCCACTCTCAAGAGAATCAGACCCAGAGCTCAGGGCAGAGCGTACAGAATCAACAAGAAGACATCACACATCACCCTTGTACTCAAGGAAGCAGAATAAACGAAGAGGAGGTTAAACAATGGGACAGAAAATTAATCCTACCGGTTTAAGAATCGGCGTTATCAAACCCTGGGAATCCCGCTGGTATGCAAATCCCAACAAGTTTGGCGATACTCTCGTTGAAGACTATAATCTTCGTGAGTACCTGCTTGAGAAGCTTGCTCCCGCAGGCGTACCCAAGGTAGAGATTGAGCGTGATGCAAAGCGCGTTTACATCACCGTACACTGTGCAAAGCCCGGTATGGTTATCGGCAGACAGGGCACAGAAATCGAAAAGCTGAAGAAGATCTGCGAAAAGAAACTCGGAGGCAAGGAAGTTTCCCTCAACATCGTGGAAATCAAGAGCCCCGACCTCAACGCTCAGCTCGTTGCGCAGAACATCGCAACTCAGCTTGAAAACAGAATTTCCTACCGCCGCGCTGTCAAGCAGGCCATCGGCCGCACAATGAAGCTCGGCGCAAAGGGCATCAAGAT
>DBWO01000014.1:16851-17022 GCA_002309055.1 Ruminococcaceae bacterium UBA1236 | reverse complement strand
ACGGCCGTATCGGCGTCAAGGTTTGGCTCTACAGAGGCGAGGTTCTCCGTGAAGCAAGGGCCGGCAGAAATGACCGCCCCAGAAGACGCAGAGAAGGAGGTAACCGATAATGCTTTTACCCAAGCGTGTTAAACACCGCAGACAGCAGAGAGGCAGACTCAAAGGTAAGGC
>DBWO01000014.1:0-16734 GCA_002309055.1 Ruminococcaceae bacterium UBA1236 | reverse complement strand
ATCTTCCCCGACAAGCCCATCACCGAGAAGCCCGCTGAGACCCGAATGGGTTCAGGTAAAGGCTCACCCGAATACTGGGTTGCAGTCGTTAAGCCCGGCAGAGTAATGTTTGAAATCGCCGGCGTTGAAAGAGAGCTCGCTGCAGAAGCTATGCGTCTTGCTGCAAACAAGCTCCCCATCAAATGCAAATTTGTTAGTAAAGAAGAGTTAGGTGGTGAACAGTAATGAAAGCCAGTGAAATCAGAAAACTTTCCGCTTCCGAGCTTGATGAAAAGCTCGCCGAGCTCAGAGACGAGCTGTTCAAGCTGCGCTTCCAGCAGGCTGTTAACCAGCTCGACAACCCCATGCGTATAAGCGCCGTCAAGAAAGATATCGCCCGCGTCAAGACCGTTCAGAGAGATATCGAGCTTCACGGCACCAACGCTTGAGAAAGGGAGGACATAGACTATGGAAAGAAACCTCAGAAAAACCCGTGTTGGTATAGTAACCAGCGACAAGATGGATAAGACTGTAGTTGTTTCCGTTAAGGACAGAGTCAGACATCCTCTCTACAAGAAGATTGTTAACAACACATACAAGCTCAAAGCACATGACGAAAACAATGAGTGCGGTATAGGCGACAGAGTTCTCGTTATGGAAACCCGCCCCATTTCAAAAGACAAGAGATGGCGCGTAGTTGAAATTATTGAGAAGGCTAAATAAGCCGATGTAAGGAGGAAAACACTGTGATACAGCAACAGAGTTACCTCAAGGTTGCCGACAATACCGGTGCAAAAGAGATTATGTGCATTCGAGTTTTGGGCGGCTCCGGCAGGAGGTATGCCAATATTGGCGACGTCGTGGTTGCTTCCGTTAAAAAAGCAACACCCGGCGGCGTAGTTAAAAAAGGCGAAGTTGTCAAAGCTGTTGTAGTTCGTACAGCAAGCGGTCTTCGCCGTGAGGACGGCACTTACATTCGCTTTGATGAGAATGCGGCTGTTCTTATAAAGGACGACAAGAACCCCAGAGGCACCCGTATTTTCGGGCCCGTAGCAAGAGAGCTCCGTGAGAAGGATTACACCAAGATTCTTTCTCTGGCTCCCGAAGTTCTTTAATGGAGGTGCCGATATGAATAATAAGGTTCACGTTAAAACCGGTGACGAAGTAGTCGTCATTAACGGTAAATACAGAGGCAAGAGAGGCAAGGTTCTCGAGGTCAGCCCCTCCGAAGGCAAAGTCATCGTTGAAGGCGTTAACATCGTTAAGAAGCATGTTAAGCCCCGCAAGATGGGCGAGCCCGGCGGCATCATCGAGGCCGAGAGCGCACTCTATGCCGATAAGGTTCAGCTTATCTGCCCCAAGTGCGGCAGACCCACCAGAACCGGCAGCAAAACAGTAGACGGCAAGAAAGTCCGCACTTGCAAAAAGAGCGACTGCCTTGCAGAGTTTTAATCGGAGGAGGATACGGCTATGGCAAGAATGAAAGATAAATATGTCGAAGAAGTAGCACCTGCTCTGATGAAAAAATTCGAGTACAAGAGCGTTATGCAGATTCCCAAGATTGACAAGATCGTTGTCAACGTTGGCTGCGGCAACGACAAGGACAACTCCAAGGCCCTTGACGCCATCGCATCCGACCTCATGCAGATAACCGGTCAGAGACCCGTATTCTGCAAGGCCAAGAAGAGCGTTGCTAACTTCAAGCTTCGTGAAGGCATGGTAATCGGCGCTAAGGTCACCCTCAGAGGTGATAGAATGTACGAATTCCTTGACAGGCTTTTCAACCTGGCACTTCCCAGAGTTCGTGACTTCAGAGGAATTAACCCCAACTCATTTGACGGCAGAGGCAACTATTCCCTCGGCGTTAAAGAGCAGCTTATATTCCCCGAAATCGATTACGACAAGATCGACAAGGTAAGAGGCATGGATATATGCTTCGTAACCACTGCAAACACAGACGAAGAAGCACGTGAGCTCCTTTCACTTATGGGCGCTCCGTTTGCAAGATAAGGAGGGAAAACCGTGGCTAAAACATCACAGAAAGTCAGACAGGCTCGCCCTGCCAAGTACTCAACAAGAGAGTACAGCAGATGTAAAATCTGCGGAAGACCTCATGCTTATCTCCGTAAGTACGGTGTATGCCGTATCTGCTTCAGAGAGCTGGCTCACGCAGGTCAGATCCCCGGCGTAAAGAAAGCAAGTTGGTAATTGAGCAATCACAAAAGGAGGTAAAACAGTATGCAGATTACTGATTCCATCGCTGATATGCTCACCCGTATCCGTAACGCGAATGCGGCAAAGCATGACACAGTGAAGGTTCCCGCATCCAACATGAAGAAGGCGATTGCTCAGATTCTTGTTGACGAGGGATACATAAAAGGATATACAGTTGAGGACGACGGCAAGCAGGGCATGATCGAAATCACCCTCAAGTACGGCCCCAACAAGTCTCAGGTTATCACGGGTCTGCGCAGAGTTTCAAAGCCCGGTCTGAGAATTTACACAGACGTTGAGAATATGCCCAAGGTTATGAAAGGCATCGGCATCGCCATCCTTTCAACTTCCAAAGGCGTTATGACCGACAAGGATGCCCGCAAAGCCAATGTTGGCGGCGAGGTTCTTGCGTTTATCTGGTAAGGAGGTAGCGTTCAATGTCAAGAATCGGCAAAAAACCCATTGAGATTCCCGCAGGGGTTGATGTCACAATTGAAGGCAACCTTGTTACCGTTAAAGGACCCAAGGGCACCCTTTCAAGAAACATACACCCCAACATCACCGTAGAGAAGGACGGCAACGTTATCAACGTTACCCGCCCCGATGATTCCAAAGAAAACAGATCACTTCACGGTCTTTCAAGAACTCTTATCGCTAACATGGTTACCGGCACACACGAGACCTTCAAGAAGGAGCTCGAAATCAACGGTATCGGTTATCGTGCGGAGATGAAGGGCAAAGATCTCGTGCTCAAGGTAGGCTACTCTCATGATGTTATCATGACGGCTCCCGAAGGAGTTACGATTGAAGTTCCCGCCCCCAATAAGATCGTTATCTCTGGTGCCGACAAGCAGAAGGTCGGCCAGTTTGCCGCAAACGTTCGCGAAAAGCGTCCCCCCGAGCCCTACAAAGGCAAAGGCATCAAGTACGCAGACGAGCACATCCGCCGCAAGGAAGGTAAAGCCGGTAAGGGCGGCAAATAATAACAGTAGAATAAGGAGTGAAAATAAATGGTTACTAAACAGGACAGTAACAAGGCAAGACAGCATCGCCATAAGAGAGTCCGCGGTAAGATCTCCGGTACTGCTGAATGCCCCCGTCTTAATGTTTACCGTTCCCTCCAGCACATCTACGCTCAGCTTATTGACGATGTAAAGGGTGTTACCCTTGTAAGCGCCTCATCGGTTGAGAAAGATTTTGAGGAGTACGGCGGAAACAAGACCGCTGCTCGCAAGGTTGGCGAGATGGTTGCAAAGCGCGCTGCCGACAAAGGCATCACAGAGTGCGTTTTTGACCGCGGCGGATATATCTATCACGGCAGAGTGCAGGAACTCGCCGAAGGCGCCCGCGAAGGCGGCCTGAATTTCTGAGAAAGGAGAAACATTATTTATGGCTAAATTAGATGCATCACAGTATGAGCTCACCGAGCGCGTGGTTTCTATAAACCGTGTATCAAAAACCGTTAAGGGCGGCCGCATAATGAAGTTCTCCGCTCTTGTAGTTGTCGGCGACGGCAACGGAATAATCGGCTTCGGTCTGGGCAAATCGGGCGAAGTTCCCGATGCCATCCGTAAGGGTATCGAAGATGCCAAGAAGAACCTCATTCAGGTTTCTCTCAAAGGCACCACAATCCCCCACGAAATCATCGGCAAATTCGGCGCAGGCGTTGTGCTTCTCAAGCCCGCCGCTCCCGGTACCGGCGTTATCGCCGGCGGCCCCGTTCGTGCCGTTGTTGAGACCGTAGGTATCAAAGACATCCGTACAAAGGCTCTTCGTTCAAACAATCCCTGCAACGTTGTAAGAGCTACAATCGACGGCCTTTCAAGGCTTCGTAACGCGGATGAAGTGGCTGCCATCAGAGGCAAGACCGCTAAGGAAATATTAGGTTAAGGAGGGCTGAGAAATGGCAGATTTAAAAGTTAAACTTGTCAAGAGCCTCATAGGTTCAACACAGCCCCAGTTAGCAACCGCACGCGCACTCGGTCTCAGAAAGATCGGCGACGTTACCGTTCAGCCCGATAACGATGCGACCAGAGGCAAAATCAAGAAGCTTTCACATCTTCTTGAAGTAAGCGAAGCTGAATAAGGAGGTGCCGGACTTATGAAATTACACGATCTCGCACCCGCTTCCGGTTCCACTAAGGAGCGCAAGCGTATAGGCCGCGGCCCGGCTTCAGGCCAGGGTAAAACCGCAGGTAAAGGTCACAAGGGCCAGCTGGCCCGTGCCGGCAGAGGAATGAGAGCCGGCTTCGAAGGCGGCCAGATGCCCCTTCAGAGAAGAATCCCCAAGCGCGGATTCAACAACATTTTCGGCACTGAGATGGCTATTGTTAACATCGCCACTCTCGATAAGTACTACGAGGACGGCGCTACCGTTACGGTAGACTCCCTGCTTGAAAAAGGCATTCTTAAGAAGACTTTGGACGGCGTTAAGGTTTTAGGCAGAGGCGAAACTTCGAAGAAGCTCACCGTTCAGGTAAATGCTTTTTCGGAAAGTGCCAAGTCAAAGATCGAAGCTGCCGGAGGAAAGGCAGAGGTGATCTGAATTGTTCCAGACATTTGTTAACGCGTGGAAGATTGCCGACCTGAGAAAAAAGATTCTTTATACTTGCCTTATAGTTCTTATCTTCAGAATCGGTTCGGCTATTCCCGTTCCCTTCACCAATATCGGCGAGTTCGGCATTATTGCCGACCCCAACGCCGGCACATTCATGAACTATCTGAGCATGATGACAGGTGATGCATTCAACTATGGTACCATATTTGCGATGTCAATCACCCCCTACATCAACAGCTCGATTATCATGCAGCTCCTGGCAGTTGCGATTCCCGCTCTTGAAAGACTCCAGCACGAAGGCGAAGAGGGCAGAAAGAAGATTGCTTCAATCACCCGTTTCGTTACCATCGCTCTCGGTATCCTTCAGAGTACCGCTTATTACTTCTATCTTCGCAGCCAGGACAAGCTCGTAACAGACGCCGCAGGCGCACGTTACACCGGATTCTTCGCAGTATTCCAGGCCATCGTTATCATCACCTGCTTCACCGCAGGTACCGCTCTTATCATGTGGCTTGGTGAAAGAATCAATGAAAACGGTATCGGCAACGGTATTTCAATCATCCTTTTCGCAGGTATCGTTTCGAGAATTCCCACCCTCCTCACAAGTCTCTATCACCCCGAGACCGGTTACATCCGTTACGGCACACCCTACTACGTGCTTACGCCGATAGTAGGCATCCTGCTTATACTGATGATTGCCTTCATCGTGTGGATGGACAACGCGGAGAGAAGAATTCCCGTTCAGTACGCAAAGAGAGTTGTGGGCCGTAAGATGTACGGCGGCCAGAGCACCTTTATGCCCATAAAGGTCAACATGTCCGGCGTTATGCCCGTCATCTTCGCTTCATCAATTCTTTCACTGCCCCCGACAGTTCAGATGTTCCTCTCAAACAAGATTTCAGAGGAAAGCGGCTGGAACAAGTTCTTTGATATTTTCTCATCAAAGCACTGGGCATACGCGATTATCTATTTCGTATTCATCATTGCTTTCGCATACTTCTATGCGAGCATTCAGTACAACCCCATTGAAATGTCCAAGAACATCCGTGAGAACGGCGGTTCAATCCCCGGCATTCGTCCCGGCGAGCCTACCGCAAGATACATCGGAAAGATTATCGGCAGAATCACCCTCCTGGGCGCTCTGCTCCTGAGCGTTGTCGCTCTCTTCCCCATCGTATTCTCACAGGTTTCCACCTTCTTCCTTCAGAAGGCAGGCTATGAACAGGGCCTGAACATTTCACTCGGCGGTACCTCAATCATCATTCTTGTCGGTGTTGCTCTCGAAACCGTGAAGCAGCTCGAAAGCCAGATGATGATGAGACACTATAAGGGCTTCCTTGATTGATGATTAAGGCGGTCTTCGGGGCATCGGCCCCTGAAAACGGAGGATTGGCATGATAGTGCTCAAAACGGCCGGAGAAATCCGGCAGATGAAAGAGGCTTGCAGAATTGCTGCCGGAGCATTAAGGGCAGCGGGCGAAGCAGTGGAACCCGGCGTTTCAACTGCGCAGATTAACCGGGTCGTGGATGAATACATCACAAAACACGGCGCTTACCCCACTTTCAAGGGTTACAACGGTTTTCCCGCTGCGGCATGCATATCCATAAATGATGAGATCATTCACGGCATCCCCGCGAATTCCCGCATAATCAAGGCGGGCGATATAGTCAGCCTTGATGTGGGAGCCACCTTTAAGGGCTATGTCGGCGACAATGCCGCCACTTTTGCTGCGGGCGAGATTTCACCCGAAGCACAGCGGCTGTGCGACACCACCAGAGAGAGCCTTTACGAAGGCATCAAAATGGCTGTCGCAGGCGGCAGATTGGGCGACGTCGGCTCTACAATCCAGAGGTATTGCGAGGAGAGAGGTTTCTCGGTGGTCAGGGAATACACCGGCCACGGAGTAGGTAAAACCCTGCATGAAGATCCCAGCGTACCGAATTACGGCACACCGGGTAGAGGTGTGCGCTTGCTACCGGGCATGACTATCGCCATTGAGCCAATGATTAATCAGGGCGTGGCGGCAATCAGACAAATGCCTGACGGTTGGACTGTCAAAACAAAGGACGGAAAGCTCTCGGCTCATTTTGAGCACACCATCGCCATAACGGCGGACGGTCCCGTGATTCTCACCGTGGAGTGAGGAGCGGCTTATGCTTGAGAGAGGCAGAGTGGTTATATCCCTCCGGGGCAGAGACAGGGGCCGCCTGCTCGCGGTTTTGCGGGCACAGGGCAGCACCGTGATTCTCGCCGACGGGAAGGAAAGACCTGTTGACAGACCAAAAGCAAAAAACATCAGACACATTGAGGCCACTGATATTGTGCTGGGCGAGGAAGCGTTTATTTCCGACAGGCACCTGCGCAGAGCTCTCAATGGAATACAGATGAATTAACTGCAATATCGGGAGGGTATTATGTCCAAGCAGGATATGATCGAAATTGAAGGTACGGTAGTCGAGGCCATGCCCAACGCGACTTTCCAGGTTGAGTTGGAAAACGGCCACAGAATTATGGCACATATTTCCGGCAAGCTCAGGATGAACTACATCAGAATTCTGCCGGGAGATAAAGTTACAGTGGAAATGTCACCCTACGACCTTACAAAAGGCCGTATCACGTGGCGATCAAAGTAAGATTCAAGGAGGTATTCTAAATGAAAGTCAGACCTTCTGTTAAGAAAATGTGCGAAAAGTGCAAAATCATTAAGCGCAAGGGAAAAGTAATGGTTATCTGTGAAAATCCCAAGCACAAACAGCGTCAGGGTTAATCCCGGACGAAAACCGAGTTTATTTGGAGGTGCAACTGACAAATGGCGCGTATATCAGGTGTGGACCTGCCCAGAGATAAGAGAATAGAGATAGCTCTCACTTATATCTACGGCATCGGTCGTAAAACAGCAAGCGACATTATTGCAGCAACCGGCGTAGATCCCGATCTCAGAGTTAAGGATATGACCGAGGACGACGTTTCCAAGCTTCGTGAATACATCGATCACAACCTTAAGGTAGAAGGCGATCTCCGCAGAGAAACACAGTACGATATCAAGAGACTTATCGATATTGGCTGCTATCGCGGCGTACGTCACAGAAAGGGCCTTCCCGTAAGAGGCCAGCGTTCAAAGACCAACGCACGCACACGCAAGGGTCCCAAGAAGACTATTGCTAACAAGAAGAAATAATCGAGGAGGGATATAATGGCTAAAGCAACTAAAAAGACAACGGGTTCACGTAAACGCCGTGAGCGCAAGAATATCGAGCGCGGTGCAGCCCATATCCAATCCACCTTTAACAACACCATCGTTACCATCACGGATACCCAGGGCAACGCAGTTTCATGGGCAAGCGCCGGCGAAATGGGCTTCAGAGGTTCAAAGAAGTCCACTCCCTTCGCAGCTCAGACCGCCGCAGAGACGGCTGCCAAAATCGCTATCGATTACGGCATGAAGACTGTTGAAGTTTATGTTAAGGGCCCCGGTCAGGGTCGTGAAGCGGCAATCAGAGCTCTTCAGACAGCAGGTCTGGAAGTTAACATGATTAAAGATGTTACTCCCATTCCTCACAACGGATGCCGCCCGCCTAAGAGAAGGCGCGTGTAACCAGAATTTATTGGAGGTGTAACACAATATGGCAAGAAATATGCAGCCCATCGTCAAGCGCTGCAGAGCACTTGGCATTTCCCCCGCAGTAATGGGCTACACTGAGAAATCCAAAAGGAATTCCACAAAGCGTAACCCCAATGCAAACAAGAGGGGCAAGAAGAGTGAATATGCCATTCAGCTTAACGAGAAACAGAAGGTTAAGTTTGTATATGGCGTTCAGGAAAAGCAGTTCCGTAAATACTATGAGAAGGCCGACAAGGCTTCCGGCATCACCGGTGAAGTTATGCTCAGTCTCCTTGAGCGTCGCCTTGACAACGTAGTTTATCGTCTGGGACTCGCAAAAACCCGCAGAGAAGCAAGGCAGTATGTTTCACACGGTCATTACACCGTTGACGGCCGCTCTGTAAACATTCCTTCGTTCCAGGTCAAGCCCGGTATGGTTATCGGCGTTAAGGGCAGGAGCAAAGAGATTGAGCGCATCAAGGGTTTCATGTCCGAAGAGAATTTCCGCGGTCTCCCCAAGTGGCTGACCTATGACGCAGAGAAGGGCGAGGGCACTGTAGTAGCGCTGCCCGCTAGAGACGACATCGACTTTGACGTTGAGGAACACCTCATCGTTGAGTTCTACTCCAAGTAATACCGCTCTTTTCCCGCCTGCCCGCACAAAGGGCAGGGGGAGCCAGAAGGAAATATACGTTTTTTTGAATGCATTACGCAGGGCATATCCCTGCACAATATAAGGAGGGTTTTTAAATGATAGGTATCGAAAAGCCCAGAATTGATACTGCCGAGATCACCCCCGACGGTACTTACGGCAAGTTTGTTGTGGAGCCCCTTGAAAGAGGTTACGGCATAACCTTAGGCAACAGCCTGAGAAGAGTGCTTCTTTCCTCCCTCACCGGCTACGCGATTACTTCCGTTAAAATCGACGGAGTGCTTCACGAATTCAGCACTATCCCCGGAGTCAAAGAGGACGTAACCGAAATAGTCCTCAACCTCAAGGATGTCAAGCTCAAGATAAACGGCGAAGGCCCCAAGACCCTTTACGTCAACGTATCGGGCGAAGGCGAAATCACCGCTGCCGACATCCAGACCGATTCCGAAGTCGAAATACTCAACCCGGAGCTTCACATTGCGACTCTTAATTCCGACGCTCACGTCAATATGGAAATCACCTGCGACGAAGGCAGAGGTTATGTATCATCCGAGAGAAACAAGGCTCTTCTTCAGCCCATCATCGGTGTAATCGCAATGGACTCCATCTATACACCCGTAACAAAGGTCAATTATACAGTCGAAAACACCCGTGTCGGTCAGATTACCGACTATGACAAGCTGACTCTTGAGGTGTGGACGAACGGCACCATCACAGCTACGGAAGCCGCGTCCCTCGCCGCCAAGATACTCAACGACCATCTCAGCCTCTTCGGAAGCCTTTCCGGAGAAGCATTCGAAACAGATGTGATGGTTACCACTCAGGAAAACGACGGAGGAAAGCTCCTGGAGATGACCATTGAGGATCTTGACCTGTCTGTGCGTTCATTCAACTGCTTGAAGAGAGCACAGTACAATACTGTAGGTGACCTTATCACCAAGACCGAGGACGACATGATGAAAGTCCGTAACCTCGGCAGAAAATCTCTCGACGAAGTTGTTTCAAAGCTGCAGTCACTCGGCCTTGACCTTCGCAGAGATGATGACTAAGAAACAAGGAGTGTGAACTGAATGCCCGGAACCAGAAAGCTCGGCCGCAGCACCGACCATCGCAAAGCGATGCTCAGAGGCCTTGTCACTTATCTTTTGGAAAACGGCAGAATAGAGACCACCGTTACCAGAGCTAAAGAAGTGAGCTCCATGGCAGAAAAGATGATCACCATCGCCAAGGATGATTCTCTTCAGTCCAAGCGCAGAGTAATGGCATACGTCACCAAAGAGGACGTTGTCAAGAAGCTCTTTGACGAGATAGCTCCCAAGTATAAGGATGTAAACGGCGGTTATTGCCGTATAATCAAGATCGGCCCCCGCAGGGGAGATGCAGCAGAGATGTGCATCATTGAGCTGGTCTGATTAACTTGCTTGGCTTTCGCATTTAAGCGAAAAACATAATTAAAAAGCTCACGGGCAGCTGCCCGTGAGCTTTTATTTTGTGTTAAATTAATTAACGGGGATGTTATGAATTGACCTGTTCTTCCGCAGGCTTACCGTATCCGAAGAGGTTATCGTATCGAATGTCGCAATCCCTTATTTTAAAGGGACCGGCGGCATTTATCCTTTATATTCCGCCGGGTTTATATAGTGCTCCGCTACATCCTCCGCGGGCACATCGCAGTAGTAGTATCCCTCTCTCGAACCCTCGGAGAGATAGGGGAGTGAGAAGGCGAAAGTGAAGCCGTTTTCATCCACTACAAAATCGTCCTCAAGGAAGGCCTCTCTTATGAGGTCTTTCTTTTCGTCAGTGAGCAGAACGTTATTCGGCGAGTAGGTTCTGTCCGCTGTTTTCAGCACGCCCTCAAGCATTTCCTCGCGGTAGTTTTCGTCCGCTTTGTCAATCAGAAATTCCTTTATCGAAAGGCGCGAGCCGGTGATGAGCGAGAAGGTGAGAAGCTGCGGGTCGGGCTCGCCGGTCTCGGGGTCGCTGCCCGTGCCCGTGTACAGAATTATACTCAGCAGATATTCTGTTTCATAATAGATTTCGTAGGTTATTTTTGTTGTGCGGGGCCCTTCAAAACCGAAGCGGTCAAGGTACTCGGAAACATTGCCGGTATTCTTTTCCATATCGTTCGTTATTTCGGCTTTGTACTGCTCAAAATATGTGTTGATTGCGGCGACTCCGCCTTTTGACTGTGTAACATCAAGTTCGGGAAGGTCCGCCTCAAGCACGGAAACGACCCTGCCTTTTGAGTCCCTGAATTCTTCGCGGCTGTGAGTGCCGGTCACTTTGCTCAGTCCGTCTTCCTCATCGCTTTTGTCAATTTTTCCGCAGGAGCAAAGCGCGAGCAGAATCACGGCGGCGAGCGCAAATGAAATGAGTTTTTTCATCAGATCACCTCTGTGATATTATATATTAGCAATTCGCCTATGTCAAATACTGAAAAAATATCTATAAATGTCAAAAATTATATAGAATTTTATATAATAATGTGTTATAATCTCACGGATAGAGTATGTAAGCATTTTATTGATTAATTGGGAGGAAAACACAATGATCAAGAAAATAAGCAAAATCCCGTTCCGCGGCACACCCGAGCAGGAGGCAGAGCTTCGGGCCTGCATCGACAGCAGCAAGCACGACAAGCACCTGCTTATGACCGTTATGCAGAAGGCGCAGGATATTTACGGCTATCTTCCGTTTGAAGTTCAGGTAATGATAGCCGAAGGTATGGACGTCCCCCTCGAGAAGGTTTACGGCGTTTCCACCTTCTATGCGCAGTTTGCTCTTTCACCCAAGGGTGAGTACAATGTTTCGGTATGCCTCGGCACAGCGTGCTACGTCAAGGGCTCACAGGATGTTTTTGACGAAATCAGCAAGCAGCTCGACATCGGCGCCGGTGAGTGCACCGAAGACGGCAGGTTTTCACTTGAGGACTGCCGCTGCGTAGGCGCCTGCGGTCTTGCTCCCGTCTTCATGGTAAATGACGACGTTTACGGCAAAGTAACACCCGACCAGGTAAAGGACATACTTGCGAAATACGCTTAATCCCCGGGAGAAATGGCTATGACTATCAACGAGATGAAACAGCTGCTTGACGCGGAAGTTATCTGCGGCGAAAACCTCGAGCGCGAAGTGCTCTCCGCCTGCGGCAGCGATATGATGAGCGATGTGCTCGCCTATGTTAAAGATCAGGCGGCTCTGCTGACAGGCCTCGTCAACGCGCAGGTCATCCGCACAGCCGAGATGATGGATATGATAGCCGTTGTTTTCGTCCGTTCCAAAAAGCCCGGTCCGGATATAATCGAGCTCGCGAAGGAAAACGGCATGGTAGTGCTCGCCACACCCAAGCGCATGTATGAGGCCTGCGGTATCCTTTACTCAAACGGCCTGAAAGGCAACGGTGAGATAAATGAGTGATGAGCTTACTTTCCACTTTGATGTGGACGGCGAGAATTTCACATCCGCCGGCCACGCATCGGTCAAAGTAAAAAAGATACTCAGGGAGCTCGGCCTTGACCCGGAAACTATCAGAAAAGTTTCCATCGCGATGTACGAGGGCGAGATTAACATGGTCATTCACGCCGGCGGCGGCGAGGCCGATGTCAGCGTTGACGATAAGGGCGTCACGATAGTCCTTAAGGACAGCGGTCCCGGCATCGAAGATATCGACAAGGCCATGGAGGAGGGCTACTCAACAGCCCGCGACAATATCCGCTCCCTCGGCTTCGGCGCGGGAATGGGTCTGCCCAACATGAAGAGATATTCGGATGAGATGAATATCGAGTCCGAGGTAGGCAAGGGCACAACAATAACCATGAAGGTTTACTTCTGAGCTTTTACAAGGAGGTGCGGCTGATGAATTCATACATACACTCGGTTGTTCTTGATGAAAGCAAATGCACGGGCTGCACCACCTGCATGAAGCATTGCCCCACAGAGGCAATCAGGGTGCACAACGGCAAAGCCAAGATAGACCACGAACGCTGCATTGACTGCGGTGAGTGCATAAGAAACTGCACCCATCAGGCCAAGAGAAGCAAATACGACACTCTTGAGGATATCAAAAAATTCAAATACAAGGTCGCGCTTCCGGCGCCCGCGCTTTTTGCGCAGTTTGATAATCTCGAAGACCTTGACTATGTTTTGCAGGGGCTCATAGACATCGGCTTTGACGATGTGTTTGAGGTTGCGAAAGGCGCGGAGTTTGTTTCCGCCTACACCCGCATGTACCTGCAGACCGAGGGTATCAAAAAACCCGTCATCAGCACAGCGTGCCCCGTGACCACGCGCCTCGTTATTCTGAGATTCCCGTTTCTCAAGGATAATCTCATGCCGCTCCTGCCTCCTATGGAGGTTGCCGCGACAATGGCGAGGGAAAAGGTCCTTATGGAGCACCCGGAGCTTAAGAGCGAAGATATAGGCATCTGCTTCATATCTCCCTGCCCGGCGAAAGTCAGCTATGTAAGAAACGGCTTCGGGCAGTATAAGAGCGAGGTTGACGTTGTGGTTTCAATCAGCGAGGTTTACCTTCGCCTGATAAACGTTATGGACCGCGACAAATCCCCCGGGATTTCCTCAATGGCCGGCAGAATAGGTCTTAGCTGGGCGATGTGCGGCGGCGAGGCCTCGGCAATCTTCAGCGACAAGATTATCGCCGCGGACGGAGTGAGAAATGTCATCTCCGTTCTCGAGCAGATAGAAAACGGCAACATTCCGCAGGTTGATTTCGTTGAGCTTAACGCCTGCCCGGGCGGCTGCGTGGGCGGTGTGCTCGCGATGGAAAACCCCTTCGTTGCCAAAAACCGTTTACACACTTTAAGGCGTTATATGCCCGTTTCCCTCAACAAAGAGGGCGGCGACTATATCCCCGAAAAGTTCTTTTTCACCGATATACCGAATTACAACCCTCTTAACAGACTCAGCGACAATATCGGCGAATCAATGCGCCTTATGGCGAGGATACAGGCCCTTCGCAAGGAACTGCCCGGCATAGACTGCGGCACCTGCGGCGCGCCTACCTGCAGAGCTTTCGCGGAGGATATAGTGATGGGCAACGCGGATCAGAATGACTGCATAATTGCCTATAAAGAAATAATTCAGAAATACATCAGAGATTACAGCGACAAAGATACCGCCGGGGGTGAAGAGAGTGAAGGTAAGTGAGCTTATCGAAAAAGCCGGTTTCAGGGCAGTCACTCTTCCCGACGCGGACCGCGAAATCAAAGGCGCTTACGCGGGCGACCTGCTCAGCTGGGTAATGGGCAGGGCAAAAGCGGACGACGCGTGGATAACGATAATGTCAAACATCAACGTTGTCGCCGTCGCCTCACTTGCGGACGTTGCCTGTGTGGTTCTCGCGGAAGATGTTGAACTCGACGAAGAGATAAAGCAGACTGCTCTCGACCGGGAGATTAACATCATTTCAAGCGGTATGCCGATATATGAAACCGCACTTGAAATCGGCAAATTTATATGAGCAGGTTTTATTACGACCTGCACTTGCATTCCTGCCTGTCACCGTGCGGTGACGATGAAATGACACCGGGCAACATAGCCGGTATGGGCAAGGTCGCGGGGCTCGATATAATGGCTCTTACAGACCATAACACCTGCCGCAACTGCCCCGCGTTTTTCAGGCAGGCAGAGGTAAACGGCATTGTGCCCGTGCCCGGTATGGAGCTTACGACGGCGGAGGAAATTCACATAGTGTGCCTCTTTCCCGCTCTCGAGAGCGCGCTCGCTTTTGAAGAAAGCCTGCAGGGCAGCAGAGTTCTCATAGAAAACAGAGCCGACATTTTCGGCAGGCAGTTAATCATCGATGAGAGCGACAGCGTTTCGGGCGAAGAAAAATATATGCTCCCCAACGCGCTCGGCATCACTATTGACGAGGTGCCCGGAAGAGTCGAAAAATTCGGCGGTGTTTGCTACCCCGCTCATATCGACAGAGAAGCAAACGGCATAATTGCGGTGCTCGGCACTCTGCCCGACACTCCCGTTTTCACCTGCGCCGAAATCAAAGACGCCGGCAGGGACGCGGAGCTTAAAGAGAAATATCCCGCGCTCGGCCAAAAAACAATTATCCACTCGTCCGACGCCCACTACCTGTGGGATATAAACGGCAGGGATAATTACATTGAGCTTGACGCGCCGGCGGAAGATTTCTCCCTCATAAGGCAGCGCCTTATCGAAAGGTTAAAACAGATATGAAAGAGCTTTCTCTCAATATACTTGACATCGCGCAGAATTCCGTTAAGGCGGGCGCCTCGGTCATAAGAATCGACCTTGACGAAACGGACGAAACGCTCGGAATCGCCGTAACGGATAACGGATGCGGTATGACTCAGGAACAGGTCGCTAGTGTTATGGACCCGTTTTTCACAACCCGCACCACAAGAAACGTCGGGCTCGGCGTGCCTCTCCTCAAAATGGAGGCGGAGCAGACGGGCGGCGGCATCAGCGTTGAGTCAAGCGTAAGCGAAGAAAATCACGGCACGGTTATAAAAGCTCTTTTCCATAAAAACCACATAGACTTTATTCCCCTGGGCGACATCGTTTCAACGGTCACCGCTCTCATACAGGGAGCCCCCGGAATCGACTGGGTGTTCACCCACAAAAAAGGGGAGGGCGCGGTTGAGCTTGACACCGCCGAAATCAGAGCAGTGCTCGGCGACGATGTGAGGCTTGACGAATACGAAGTGATAAAATGGATTGAGGAGTACCTCAAAGAGGGGTATGACTCGTTAACATAAATGCAAATAATAAAAAAATTACAATAGAGAGGAAAGGTTTTATGAAATCATTGGAAGAACTTGCCGCCATCAGAGAGAAAATGAAAGGCAAAGTAGTTCTCAGAGAAGGCAGCGGAGACATCCGCGTAGTAGTCGGTATGGCAACCTGCGGCATAGCCGCCGGCGCAAGACCCGTGCTTAACGCTTTTGTAGAGGGCGTTAACAACGAAGGCCTCACCGAAAAGGTCACCGTATCGCAGACAGGCTGCATAGGCGTTTGCCAGTATGAGCCCGTTGTCGAAATTTTCGAGGCAGGCAAGGACAAGGTCACCTATGTAAAAATGACTCCCGAAAAAGCAGCGGAAGTTATCGAAAAGCATCTTAAGGGCGGCGAAGTTGTTTCAAAGTACACCATAGCCGCAGCAGTTGAATAATGGAGGTTAAAAGCTTATGATTCGTTCACAGGTTTTAGTGTGCGGCGGCACGGGCTGCACCTCATCCGGCAGCAAGGCTGTTATGGAAGCGTTCGAGAGCGAGATAGCGAAGTTCAACCTTGATGAAGAAATCAAGCTCGTTCCCACAGGCTGCTTCGGCCTTTGCGCAAGAGGTCCCGTTGTCATCGTTTACCCCGAAGGCACTTTCTACAGCCACGTTACCAAAGACGATGTTGCCGAGATAGTTGAAGAGCATCTTCTTAAAGGCCGCATCGTTGACCGCCTTGTTTACAGAGACATTGACGAAGACACCAAGGGAGAAGTTGAAGAGAAGGCAATACAGTATACCTCTCTTAACGACACCGCTTTCTACCGCGCTCAGAAGAGAGTTGCTCTTCGCAACTGCGGCGTTATCAACCCCGAGAGCATCGATGAATACATCGCCATGGACGGCTATGCCGCGCTCGGCAAGGTTCTCACCGAGATGACTCCCGAAGATGTTATCAAGTGCGTTTCCGACTCAGGCCTCAGAGGCAGAGGCGGCGGCGGATTCCCCACCGGCAGAAAGTGG
>DBWO01000019.1:1386-5519 GCA_002309055.1 Ruminococcaceae bacterium UBA1236 | reverse complement strand
CCCGTTTAACGGGTGGTTTTGATTATGATGAAGAATTAAGAACGGCCGAAGCGCTCCGGATTGAATACAGATAACGCATTGAAGGGCAAAGATTCACTCTTACCGCCCGGGATGCCTGCCGGATATACATTCAGACTGCACTCTCTGTTATTCTGCGAATAAAAAAAGCTCACAAAATTCTGTGGGCTTTTATATTTTGTATTTATTATAAATCTTTTTATAAGCAATAATCAGAAACGGGATTCCCGCAACGCTCCATATCCCTACAATCATTCCGGCGATGCCGAGGCGGAAGCATCCGGCAACGGTCGCGGCCCAGAAGCCGGCGGAGTAAACAATCCACATAATTCCGTTCGCTTTGTTATAGGCGGGGATGTCGGATATTTCGTATTCGCTCACCTCACTGCCCGACCAGAACCACATCGGCTTTTCTCGCTTCATCGCGTATATGCCAAGGCCTGTGAAAAGCGCGCTGCAAGGGAGCATTATAATAAGCCAGAGAATAAACTGCATATATAACCCTCCGGTAATGATTATGAAAAAAGCACGCCGGGGCGTGCTTTGGTGCCGGTGACCGGACTTGAACCGGTACGGTGTTGCCACCGAGGGATTTTAAGTCCCTTGCGTCTGCCTATTTCGCCACACCGGCGTTTGATTTGAATTTCATTATAGATGTTTTACGCAGTTTTGTCAATAATTTTTGACCATTTGAAACTGTGTTATTGAAAAACGTTAAACAGTGTGATAACATAGAACTGTTGAAAACTTTAAAGGAGTGATTGCATTGTCACAGCTTAAAATGTATTGGTTCCCCGGCACGCCTGTTGATAACAGCCCTCTGCCCGAGGGTTATTCCGTATCAAATTATAAGGGTGAGCAGGATAAATCCGCGTGGGTCGAAATCTGCAAAAACGGCCTTGTCGGCGATGACGCCACAGACAGCGCGTTTGATGATTCCATCCTTTCGTGGGAGGATATAGATCCGTATAACGATGTATTTTTCCTCGATTATAACGGCGAGCACATAGGCACCGTGACCGCCTTTAAGTTTCTTGACAGAAACGCGGGTGATATGCACATGGTCGGCATCCGAAGCGATTTCAGAGGCAAAAAGCTGAGCAAGTATCTCGCGCAGATAACATGCAATCATCTTGCCGCCAAGGGTGTTGACTACATCTCTCTCACAACGGACGAATGGCGCAAGGGCGCGGTCAAATCCTACCTCACCGCCGGTTTCCTGCCTGTTGAATACGATATGAATATGGAAAACCGCTGGAATGCCGTGCTCGAGGAATACGGTATTGACGAGGTGCAGATGGTCTATGAGGACGGCACGCCCTACAAGAAAATCTGCCGCAAAGGGCTTTGCAAAAAGATTAAATTCGGCGTTTTCGGCGGCGCGAGGGGCAAAACATTCATGGAATACTGCCGCGAGTTTGACGACGCGGAGCTCGTAGCCGTTTGCGAGTGCAACGAAAAGCGCGTTGAGGAAATCAAAGAGAAATTTGACTGCTCAAACATCACCTTTTACAAAGATTTCGATGAGTTTATAAAGCACGATATGGACGCCATTTGCCTCGCGAATTTCGCGAATGAGCACGCCCCTTACGCCGTCAGGGCGATGGAGGCGGGAAAGCACGTTTTGTCCGAGGTGCTCCCCGTGCAGAATATGAAAGAGGCGGTTGACCTTATTGAGGCGACCGAGCGCACGGGCAAAATCTACGCCTATGCCGAGAATTACTGCTATATGCCCGCGCCCAAAAAGATGGCGCAGCTTTTCAAAAAAGGCAAGCTCGGCTCTTTTGAATACGGCGAGGGCGAATATATGCACAACTGCGAGGACGGCTGGCCCCGCTACAGCGCGTGCGACCCGATGCACTGGCGCAACACGATGAGCGCGTTTTATTACTGCACTCATTCGCTCGGCCCCCTCATCCACATTTCCGGAATGCGCCCTGTTAAGGTCACGGGCTTCGAGGCCCCTTTTAACAGCAGAATGCACCGTATGGGCGCAAAGGCGGGCGCTTTTGCCGCTGAGTTGGTTACCCTCGAAAACGGCGCTATTCTCAAGAGCCTGCACGGCGTAGGCCCCTCAAAGAATTCCGTGTGGTATTCGATTTACGGCTCAATGGGCCGCCTTGAAAGCGCAAGAGAGGACGCAGAAGCGGGCGGCGTTGGCACGCTCTACGGAAATCTTGACTCCGCTGACGGAGCAAATGACGGCGAGGCGAAACAAATCGAAACGAGAGACAGCCTTGCCGACGCATCCGAGAGCTCGGGCCACGGCGGCAGCGATGTATATGTGATGTTCAATTTTGTTCAGCGCATAAAGGGCAACCGCAATACGGATATTGTGGATGTGTATGAGGCGATGGATATGTTCCTGCCCGGCATGTTTGCCTATTACTCGGTGCTTGACGGCGGCGTATCAAAGGATATTCCGGACCTGAGAAAACCGGAGGAGAGGGATAAGTGGAGAAACGACACCACCTGCACCGACCCCAAAAACCCGGCTTACAAGTGCATTCCGAGCTATTCAAAGGGCAATCCCGACATCTCCGCGGAAGTTTACGAGACATTAAGAAAAAAGCTTGAAGAGCAGAAATAAGAGAAAATAAAAACGGAAGGGTGATATGGTGTTAGCGAGAATTTACGCGTTCATAATGGCGGTGTTTACCTCAATCGCGCTCCTCGGTCCGCTTACCCCTGTTACAAATTTGTCCGCTCCCGAAGCGCCCGCTTTTTCAGAGACCGCCGAAGTGACAATTATGACCTATAATGTCAAGGTCAGCGGTGTGGGCAGATATCAGCCCGCAAAGCGCGCTCCTTACGTTACCGACAACGTGCTTAAAAACGCCCCTGATTCAATCGGCTTTCAGGAAGTGAGCGAGGACTGGTATGAGTGGCTGCGCGGGGGACTCAGCGAAAAATACGCCTGGGTCGGCGAAGCGAGAAACGGCGACGGCACGGGCGAAGCAAGCCCCGTGTTTTACGACAAAGACAGGTACAGTTGTGAAAAATCCGGTACATTCTGGCTCAGCGAAACGCCGGACACGGCCTCAAAGGGCTGGGACGCGATGTATAACCGCGTTTGCACCTACGCCGTGCTTGTTAATAAACAGACGGGCTTTACCTACGCGCATTTCAACGCTCATTTTGACCATATCGGCATAAAGGCGCGCAGTGAGTCTGTGGCGCTTGTGACAAAGAAGATTGCAGAAATCTGCCCGGGTATCCCCGTTGTTTTCAGCGGCGACCTCAATGATGACGAGGGCAGCGCGATGTATAACAGGATAATCGAAAGCGGGCTTAAGGACAGCAAATTCATCGCGGAAAAGAGCGAGGACATGGGCACATACCACGGCTATTCCGCCCTCACCGAAAAGATGAGAGTGAAGCCCATCGATTTTATCTTTGTAAACGATTACTGCAAATCAGTTAAAAGCTATGAGGTGCTCACCGGAAAGTATAACGGCATTTACACCTCGGACCATCACCCCGTAAAGGTTGTTATGACACTCGGAAATTAAAATAAAAAACGGAGGAAAGAATATGGGACTGTTTTCAAAAATTCTCGGCGGAGGAGAATCCGCAGACAAGGCCGAAAAAGCCGCAATCGATATGCTCAAAGGCTTTGTGAACGACGCGAAAAAAGTGGCCGATGAGGCGAAAAACGCCGTGCAGCAGAATTCCGCGAATTCATCCGCCCCCGCAAGCGCCCCTCAGCAGGCGCCCGCGCCCTCTTATGATGAGCCCTCGGGCTTTTCGTGGGGCTCTGTTATGCCGGACGAGGAGAATCAGTTTAATTTCCCGGGCCCCTGGCACAAGTATTTTGAAAAGGTTATAAGCGAGGAATTCCCTCAGTATCAGCTCGACACTCAGCTTCTTAACGGCGGCAGAAGAGCCGTTATAACTCTGAGTGAGGGCGGCACGAAAGCTATTGTTGAGCTTCTGTCGGAAAAAAGCGGAGCGCGCAAACTGCGCAGTGACTGCGCTTCTCAGGGCATTCCTTACACTCGTTTTTACTATGACCACGACGGCTGGTGGAATACACGCAGCTATGTAATTTACCGCGTGCGCAAGGCACTCGGACAATAACATTTGCCAAAAAAGCAGAAAGAGAACGCTTTTGC
>DBWO01000019.1:0-1364 GCA_002309055.1 Ruminococcaceae bacterium UBA1236 | reverse complement strand
GTCTTCACGGCTTCGCAGGCAGCCTGCCTGTGTACGACCCTGTATAACCCCGGAATTTTCGGGGTTTAACGATTTCTCTTTCTGCTTTTCTTTATAATTATGTCGCTTATTGATTTGCTCGGTGACAAGAGCACCTGGGAACAATTTTATGAATACAAAACCTCTCTGCGCGTTTTCAAGCCGGATACCGAAAGGATAAGGCGTTTTATAGATGCAGAGGGGTATGTTCCCGTGTGCGGAAACATCCTTGAGGGAAAACCTTTTCCTCTGCCCGAAAAGTCCGTTATCAGCAAAATGAGCAGCGCGAAAAAGAGGGTGGTTTATACCTACCCCGAAGCTGAAAACCTGGTTATGAAGCTGCTCACTTGGCTCGTGCTCAGAAAATATAACGGCGTATTCCCGCAGGGGCTGTACTCATTCAGACCGGGCAGAACGGCGAAGGATGCCGTTAAAAAGCTCAGGGCTCTGCCCGAAAGCAAAAAGAGATTTTACTATAAGGCGGATATTCACGATTATTTTAACTCCGTGCCCGTTGAGAGGATAATTCCCCTTATAAAAGAGACTGTCGCGGATGACGAAAAGCTTTGCGATTTTCTCTGCGCCGTGCTCGAAGAGCCCTTTGTCTTCAGCGGCGGCGAACGCGTGACAGAGCGCAAGGGCATAATGGCCGGCACGCCGCTTTCGGCGTTTTTCGCGAATCTTTATCTCATGGACCTTGACCTTCGTTTTGAAAAGGAAGGCGCCGTCTACGCGCGCTATTCGGATGACATCATCGTTTTCGGTGAGAGCGCGGAAAAGGTGAGAGAGCACGCCGGTTATATCCGCTCATATATAAGCGAAAAGGGGCTTGAAATAAACCCCGATAAAGAGAATTACGGCACTTATGAAGAGGGCTGGACCTTCCTCGGCTTCTCATTCAGCGGCGAAACGATTGACATAGCGCCCGCTACCGTCAAAAAGCTGAAGGGGAAAATGCGCCGCAAGCGTGATGCTCTCGCGCGCTGGCAAAAGCGCAACGAGCACACCGGCGAAAACGCCGCGCGCGCCTTCATAAGAGCGTTCAACAGAAAGCTCCTTGAGTCGCCGCAGGGCAACGACCTGACGTGGAGCATGTGGTTTTTCTCACTGATAAACACGGCGGAAAGCCTGAACGAAATCGACCTTTACGCGCAGGACTGCATAAGATATCTTGTGAGCGGCAGTCACCGCAAATCGCGCTTCAATGTGCGGTATGAGGATATCAAAAAGCTCGGCTACAGGTCGCTTGTGCATGAATACTACGCATATAATAAAAAGGATAAAGAAATAAGAGGTATGCAATAAAGCATACCTCTTTTCTTTGGCTCTTAAGACAATAAACCACC
>DBWO01000023.1:15206-18222 GCA_002309055.1 Ruminococcaceae bacterium UBA1236 | reverse complement strand
GCTGTTAGATCCCGCTATACCGCCCCTGGTTGAGCCCGAGCTTGTGCTTACATTGCCGATGTTATAGCATTTTGATACTGTGCCGGTTGAACCGGAACGGCCGTTTATGCCGACAATGCCGCCGGCGACATCGCTTGCAGTTGAGACAGCGCCGGTATTATAACAGTCTGTGATTGTGCCGCCGTTTTCTCCGGCTATACCGCCTGTATAATACTTATCCGAGCTTATTACCGCTTCATTATATGAGTATGTTATTGTGCCGCAGTTGTATCCCGCAATGCCGCCGGTATTTTTGCCGGTTACAGTTACGGTACCTGCGACATGGCAGTTTGTGATTGTGCCGCTGTTGTATCCCGCAATACCGCCGCCGTAATCACCCGATGCCGACACGGCACCTGTAACGGAGCTATTAAGAACCGCGCCGTTATTGAACGCGACTATACCGCCGGCATAACCCTGCCCGGTTATAAAGCAATCCTCAAGAATGACATTTTTAACCTGACCTTCTGAGCCTGTTGTGCCGAAAAGCCCGACATAATCAACCGGCTCAAGAACGGATGTGCTCAGACCCGTGACAGTGTATCCCATGCCGTCAAATGTGCCTGTATATTCGTTTTCTCCATTTCCTATGGGTGTCCAGTCTGTCAGATAGGATGTGTCTCCGGGATCGTTTTTGCAGACTATATCCGCTGTGAGCACGGCGTTCAGGACGGTCTGCCCGTTGTTGACAAGTTCGGCGAACTCTTTCAGTTTCGCATAACTGTCAATCTGCATAGGCACATTTTCTGCACTCGCTGTGAAACCCACGGCGCATACGCCCAGCACCATAATTATGCTGAGCAGGACAGATAAAGCTTTCTTCCCGTTTTTCATACTTCCTCCAATAAAATCATATATTTATTAAACTTTGCAGTTTTTCCTGCATTTTTGTCACAGTAAAACCGGCGGGCTTTGCGCGGCACCGTATTTTTCTTATACAAATGGTGCCGCCCCCCTGCAGGTGTTAACCTGATGGCTTCCGGCTCCCGGATACGGGTTTATATCTTCTCCCACGCAATTTCCTTCTGCGTGATTGTGTATCCCGTTCTTCCGTTTGTCGCTTCGCGGCATACATCGAGGGTGTTCTGCATTTTTGAAAAGAGCATATGCAGAGCGTTTTCAACCTCGGGGAATATAAGCTTGTAATTTGAGAGAATAAACTGAAGAGCAAAAACGGTGTCGGTAAACCTTTTGTGCAAATCGGGGCTCAACTCCCGCAGCCTTCTCTCAAGAGCAAAATCATGCATATTTTCCATAATCGGTCTCTGCCGGTCAATTTGAAAGCCGGTTTTTTCCTTTTGAAACTGTATCCGCGCATTTTGCGTGAAAGCGGCACTGCCGTATTTATATTATATTACCACACTTTAATTCAGTTATTCAATATAAAATTTATTTTTATATGCGCTCAGCACAATCAGTTAAACTGAGCAGGTGCCGGCGCTGCCTTTCCGACTGATTTTTCACCCCAATCAAGCTCATGTGGGCAAAAAGTGTATTTCTTTTGTTGACTGTGCTCCCGCAGGTGCTATAATGAATAGCCGTAAATAACTGACAAACGGTGAATTATGAAAAACGGAATCAATATGACACGGGGCAGCACCCTGAAAAACATAATAATCTTTTCCGTGCCGATAATGCTCTCATCCCTGCTGCAGCACAACTATCATCTTGTGGATAACATTATTGTCGGTCGGTTTGTAAGCACCGACGCCCTTGCCGCAGTAGGCAATGTGGGTGCGGTAAACTCATTCATTATCGGCGCTGCTCTCGGCCTGACAAGCGGGTTCACTATACCCGTGGCTCAGTCATTCGGCGCAGGCGACAGAAGGAAAGCTTCGCACTACGCCGGCAGCAGCATCTCCGTTTCGCTGCTTATCGGCTTTATAATCGTTGTTGCAGCTCACATAATTTCCCGACCGCTTCTGAAACTTATCGGTACGCCTGACGGCATAATAGACCTGTCCGCCGCCTACGTAAACATTCTGTATTTTGCAGTACCTATACAGATGCTCTCAAACAATTTCACAGCGATTGCCAGGGCAGTGGGTGACAGCAGAAAACCGCTTTACTTTTTTGTCGCAAGCGTTATAGTGAACTTTTTCCTTGACTTGCTGTTTATAGGAAAATTCGGCTGGGGTGTAGAGGGAGCCGCACTTGCTACCCTTATTTCCCACGCGGTTGCCGCGCTGCTGTGCGGAATATATGTGCTGAAATTCAACAAGAACATTGAAATCAAAAAAAGCGACCTGCGGCTCGATATCAAAACCGCGAGCTATCAGATAAAGCTCGGCATACCCGTTTCAATGCAGTTTACCATCACTTCCGTGGGCTCAATGTGCATGCAGAGCGCGGTAAACTCGTTCGGGGCCGATGTAATGGCCGGCATCACGGCGGCAAACAGGGTTGAAAACCTGACGAATATACCGATGTCGGGTCTCGGAGTTGCTACTCAGACATTTGTGGCACAGAATTACGGGGCAAAAAATTATGACAGAATCCTCGAATCAGTCAGAAAAATACTGCTGCTCGATATTCTGATAAGCGTGCTTATGAGCACGGCACTCTATTACGGCGGTCCGTATATCGTGTCGCTGTTTATGAAAGAAACAAACCCGGAAATAATGCGCGTGGCAAGGCGATATATCCTTGCGATTTCACAGTGCTATTCGCTTGTGGCGATACTGTTTGTGCTGAGAAACTCGCTTCAGGGCCTCGGCTTCACTTACGCCAACGCCATCGCAGGCGCAGGCGAGCTTGCCGGCAGAATTTCGGTCGCGTTCATCTTCAGCAAGCTGATCGGCTTCGCGGCGGTATGCTACGCCGCCCCCGCCGCCTGGCTCCTTGCGGACATTCCGCTCGCCGTAATTTTCGTTATCAAATCAAGGGAAATGAAAAAGATGATAAGCATAGCGGACAGCAAAAAAGAGCTTCGCACCGCACAATAAACAAGCGCATAACCGGCAAAATACGGCAGGGC
>DBWO01000023.1:13067-15201 GCA_002309055.1 Ruminococcaceae bacterium UBA1236 | reverse complement strand
GAACCGCCGGTTCCCGCCGTTTTATTATTTATTTACCGATATTACGCTGTAATAATCAAAACGGCAGAAACCTGAAGTTCCTGCCGTTTGATATCAAAGCATTATAATGCTGAAGTTGAAACCTCATAAGAAGCAACTTCCCAGCTGATTGTTTCGGGGTCCGCGATAAATACACCTGAGGGAAGTCCGGAGAAGCTGTAATTAAGAGTGCCGTTCGGCCCGAGCCTCATCTTCAATACGGCTGCGCCGTTATCTGTTCCGATACTGAAATTTACGGTTACTTCCTGTGAGGAATTCTGAATATAGCCGGGGCTGATATTTGAACCGCTGTCAAATGTAATACTGTTTGAGTTTTCATCCGCGCTCTGGCTGATATCGCCCGCCGTTGCCGTGCCGACAGTGGTAAGCGTGCATAACACATTATCATAAGTTATTGTCATGCCTTCAACTGCAACGCTTTCAACCGCCTGAGAAGCCGAAACGTTTTTTCTTATCTTCAGAATATCAATAATATCACCGTTCACGCTATTGAGCTTCAATGTGTAAACAACAGTATTTGAATCACCTATCTCCGTTTGTCCCGGATTCTCACCGGGATTATCAATGGGATTCTCAACGGAATTTCCGGATTGAACAATCCGGTTGGCAAAACTGCCATAAAGATAGAGCGCGGCGGCGAGGTTTCTTATGTCGTCGTAATCAAGCTGCTCCGACTCGCTGCCGAGCACAAGGAAAACATAACTCACTGGGGATATTGTTACTTGCGCAATCCGGTTTTCACCTTCAAACAACTGTATGGTATACCAATCGAGGAGCTCAAGCGCCTTGATGCCGTCAAGTCTGACTCTGTAAACATTTTCGGCTCTCCTTTTCAGGTAAAGCTCCGTGCCGTCCGAAAGCTGAGCGCACGAGGGTACTGTGCCGTCACTGACCGTAAAATCCAGGTGGACAGAGGTTTCGCTCTCGAGGTTCAGGGAGAATGCAACATTGCTCACTTTGTCCGGGTCAATATCTTTTTCTGGAGCGTATCCGTTAACTTCTTCTCTTATTGTTTCAAGACTGTCTTCATCAAACACGTTTACCGGAGCGGCCACGGCGGCGTACTTATCCTCTTCGCCGTCACCGACGGTAAATGAGTGTATTCTGCCGAGGTACTGCTGTGAATAATATCCGTAATCAATAAGTGTCTGACAGAAATCAACGATATCCTCTGAGTATTCACCCGGATGCATGTAAACATATTCAGTATAATCCTCAACCGAGTAAGAATCATCCGTAACGGTCTGCTCCTCACCGTTTTCAAAAAAATGAAGGGTAGGCTTGATTTTATCCGCCATTCTGTAAGAGCCGACATAGCAGGTAAAGGCATAAAGCCCTGTTACCTCATCATAAACAGAGTCTTCGAACAGCTGAGTCACCGTGCCGTTTTTGCCGGTTTCAAATGTCATATAAGCGCCTTCCGTGTTAATGCCATCGGGCATATGCACATTGAAAACAACGCCTATCTCACCGCTTAAAACGAGAGCGTGTGAATAAAACTGCGGCCCTCTCAATCTGAGCACAAGGTGAAGCGTGCTCTCCTTCTGAATGTTGTAATCGGCAAGTGTATGGCCGTCCTCAAGCTGTTTGCCGGCAAAAATAAGGCGCTGCTGATCGGGCGGAATACCTTCCTTGTCCTGAATTTTGGCCTTCACGGCGTCAACGGAATCACCCGGCTCAACCTCAAGCGTTATGGTTTTACCCGTGAGCGTTTTCACAAAAATCTGCATCGCGCTCGCCGTGACTGTAAAAAGGCATGAAATGAGCGCTGTCACAAGAAAAAGCGACAGAAACTTTCTGACAGATTTCATATCATTCCCTCCCGAACTATTATTTCAAATTATAAATATAATTTAACACATTGAAGCGAAATATACAATAGGAAAAAGGCAAAAAAAGACATATAAATATTCCCTATCGGAAAGCATTAACCTTTTAATTTTGTACGAAAAAGATGCTCACAGGAAACAAATCCTGTGAGCCTTTACCTTATTCTTGTCTTTTGGTTTTTCGCTTAAATGCGGAATCCGGGTTTCGCAGTTAAGATGAAAACGCCGTTTTTGCGAGCAAAGACAGTACGAAGGTACGGCGAGCG
>DBWO01000023.1:12860-12985 GCA_002309055.1 Ruminococcaceae bacterium UBA1236 | reverse complement strand
CAAATCCTGCGAGCCTTTACCTTATTCTTGTCTTTTTGCTTTTCGCTTAAATGCGGAATCCGGGTTTCGCAGTTAAGATGAAAACGCCGTTTTTGCGAGCGAAGACAGTACGAAGGTACGGCGAG
>DBWO01000023.1:1750-12837 GCA_002309055.1 Ruminococcaceae bacterium UBA1236 | reverse complement strand
AAAGGCGGCGAAAAAAGACAAATAAAAATTCCGCATAAAGCAGCATTAAAAAACAATTATTGCGAGAATGAAAGGCTCGCAGTTACAATCAACTGCAAGCCCTTCAATTCTTTTTGTCTTTTTGTTTTTCGCTTAAATGCGGAATCCGGGGAGTTTATTCGGGGATTACGGGTGTCCAATACTCGTTATCGTATATATCGGTAATAAGGTATGTAGCGGAGCAACTTTCCTTATCGGTATATACATTTGAAATTACGTTTTTGCCCGTGTAGGTGATGGCGTCACCGAGGATGTAGCTGTCCTGATACTCGCCGTCATAGGTGTAATAATCGCAGATGAACTCGAGCTTGTCGCCGGGGTTGAGGCCTTCGAGGCCCTTAGCGACGGTTTCTGTTTCTTCGTCTTCGTAAACATAGCGCGCGCCGGCGATGTAACCCTTGGGATTCTCGCTGTCAAACACGATTATGAGGTCCGCTCTCTCACCGTTGAGGAGAACGGGTGACCTGCCTGTAATAGTGTAGCTTGTGCCGTCATCAAATGTATCGATATAATAGTAAGGTATAACCTGATTGTCTATCGCAAGCCAGGTGCCGTCAAACTCGCTTACGAGCTCGCCGTTATCGGTGATTTCATAAACATTGTCAAGGCCGAGGTCGATGTAGCCCTCGCCGTCATCATAGAAGATGTTGAGCTGAAGTGAATGAATCTGCTGCCACTGCTCATCGCTCATCTCAAGGAAGGTTTTGCCCTCGGCAATCTTCCAGGTTAGGCCGGCGGTTGTGAGCTGGTTTTCGGCAATAATTTCAGCCGCTTCGTCTACTTCAAGACCCTTGCCCATAAGAGATCCGAACAGACTGATGAGATCCGGTGCAGATGAGGATGCACTCGCCGCGGGAGCAGAGGGAGCTGATGTGGAAGTGCCGCCGCCGAGAAGGCTGCCGAGAAGGTCGGTTATCGTGCCGGCAGAGGAGGCGTTCTGCCCCGTAAAGCTGCCGAGCAGCGAGGGAAGGGGCGATGAGGGCGCGGAATCCGTGGCGACTATCTGACCGGCGGATTCAAGGCTCGCGAAGGAGCGCACGCACTCGGCATACTTGCTGTCCATACCCATTTCCTGATAAGCCTTGAGAGCGCTGGAAACGCGGGAGGTTTTCTTGTAAGGGAAGTAAATCGCAAGGCCGTAAGCGTCCGTTATTGAGGACGAGGTCTTGTTGTATTTAACAGCGCCGGTGATTGCTTTGGCAAGCGCCTTCGCGTCGTCTGTGCCGAGGTTGTAGGCAAGGTGGGCAAGGTCAATCTGGTCGGACTTGCTTGAGGTGGCAAATTCGCGTGTGTGCGCTCTCGCGTCTGACACAACCTTATATTCCTTGCTGTTTATAAGCTCCGCTGTTTCGGAAGCAAACTCGGTGAACGCGGAGGGGACGGTCGCCGTGAGCTCGGCGAGGTCGGTTACGGAAAGTGTGGTTTTCTGACCGGGGCACTTCTGGTTGCAGTAGCTCACAAAATCGTCGGCAATAAGCTTGCCGATTTCGATTGTGGGCATAGCGGGATTCTGTGAAAGCTTTGTGAGCCAGTTGGTGTAATACCAGCCGACGCCGGGCTCGGTCTCCTCTGAGCCGATGAGATAATCGGCGTACTGATCGAGCATAAGCGCGTTTTCAAATGTTGCCATAAGGCAGGCGTCAAAACCGACAAAATCAAAGGTCGCGCCGGAGGCCTTGAGCGCCTCGTCAATGCCCTTGATTGTGAGCGAGCCGGACTGCGGGTTTCTCTGGTCGTAGCCGAAGCCGGAGATTGAACCTGCACCGTGATCCCAGAGGATGAGCATATTGCGGTTAGCGGGATAATTGCTCACGCAGTATTTTATGAATCTCGTGAGAGTTGATGCCTTGGTCATTGAATCGCTGCCGTCGTTCTTTACAAGGGGGATAAGATGGCCGTTGTTTATTCTGTATATCTGGTTTACGCTGTTGGAGATGCCCTGTGTCCTCCACTGAGTGCATCCGCCTGTGTAAACGATAACCTCAACATTTGAGCCGATTGTGGCGTTAACCATTTCCTTAAGGTCGTTGCTCGCCATGCCGCTCTTTGACTCAAGGTCGGTGCCGCAAAGGTAAACCATAACGGTCGCCTTGTCCCTGCCGTTGCCGTAGATAACGGTGCGCTTTTCTCTCGCACCCGCGGCAACGCTCTTGTCGAGCACGCCCGTATTGTTTTCGGCAAGCCAGCCGCTTGATATGCTGGAATCCGTAAAGCCGCTGAACATGCTTGTGAGGTTGGAGGTCTCTGTGCCTCCTCCGCCGCCGAGCAAGCTGTTAAGCCCGAATCCGCCGCCGAAAAGAAGGGCGATAATAAGACCTATTATGCCTATCCTCTTGCCGCCCGCGCGGGTGACGTTGCCCGATGACGAGGCGCTCTGCGAGCCCCCGGGATTAACGGAGGATGTGCGTCTGTTTTCGTAACCCTCACTTCTGCCTACGGGACCGGTGCCGAGGCCTTCTCCCCTTTTTTCAATGGGTTTGCCCTGACCGGTTATGTTTTTTTCTCTGCCTGTTGGTCTCTGAGCCATAATCATATCCTCCCTGGTTTAATCATTTGTCCGATTTACCGAAAACTGCTTTGAAATGCGAAAATCTGCAGATAAATATTTCTCTGCCGAGCATTACCGAAAGAAATCCGATTGTGCCGCCCATAAGCACATCGCTGAAGAAATGGGCGCCGACCATAATGCGGCTGAGAGCAACCGTGCCGGTCCATAGTACGGCGATTATCCAGAACAGGACAACCGTTTTCCTGGATTTTATGTTAAGGGTATCCTTCAGCAAAATAAGCGAAAAGGCCATCGCCGCGCTCTGTGTGTGCCCGCTCGGGAACGACTTGCAGGCATCGGTACTGCTGAAGGTGTCAATCATCCACTGCTTGTCCGGCTGGCCGTTGAGCACATACCAGCGCGTAAAGTAACTGAAATCGCCTGCGTAGTTCATCGCCCTGAATCTTGTTCTGCCGAATGGGAGCTTGAGCACCTCTACGAGAATGGCGCCGAAAGCTATCGCAAGTACATACGCGAAAGTCGCCTTGACGAGAGCTTTTATGCTCTCATCCGAAAAATTGTTAACTGCCAAAACGAACGTTGCTGTGAGCAGAGCCGAAAGAAAGAGCAGCTCGCACATAATAAATGCCGGCTTACCGTCAAGTTCAAGATGCCTTACGTTATATTTCATCGTATCATTAAGAGCAAGGAAGTGTAAAAGCCCGGTGATTGAAGTGAACAGGATAAGGCCGCCGTTCTTCTTTAAACTTCCGTTCATAAAACGCAGGCAGTAAATTGCAAGCACGCTGAAGAAAAACGCGCCGATAATATAGGGAGTTGTACATCCGATGCTTTCAAACAGCACGCCGAAAACTCCCGTGGCGTAAAATTCTCCTTCGGGAAGTGTGCCCACTGTGAGAATCCGCGACACCTGAAGGTCGGTGAAAGTTGCCGTGATGAGAAGTGCGGCGAATATCACCGCGAAAAGCACCCACGAGGTAACTGTGTGCTTTTTTGAGGGTAATGATGCGGTCATTGCTTCTTCATCCTTTCGTTTTGCCTTTGCTTTATCAGAGAGCTTCGGCTATATCATAAATAAGGCGCTCGGTCTTTTCCCAGCCGAGGCAGGGATCCGTTATGCTCTGCCCGTAAACTCCGCCGCCGATTTTCTGGCAGCCGTCAACAATATAGCTCTCGGTCATTATGCCTTTAACAAGCTTTTTGACCTTGCTGTCGTATTTCATATTGAAAACGATTTCCTTCGCAATTCTAGGTTGCTGGAAAGGATCCTTGCCCGAATTCGCGTGATTCGTGTCAATAATAATCGCGGGATTTTCGAGGCCGCTTTCCTCATAAAGAGCGCCGACCCTGATGATATCCTCATAGTGATAGTTTGGAAATGCCTGACCGTGCTTGTCGGTATAACCTCTGAGAATCGCGTGAGCGAGGGGGTTGCCCTTTGAATGCGCCTCCCACCCTCTGTAAATGAATGTATGGGTGTGCTGAGCGGCGTTAATGGCATTCATCATAACGCTCAGGTCGCCGCCCGTAGGATTTTTCATGCCGACGGGAACCTCTATGCCGCTTGCCGTAAGGCGGTGCTGCTGGTCCTCAACGCTCCTCGCGCCGATGGCGACATAAGCGATGATATCATCAAGATATTTGTGATTTTCGGTGTAAAGCATCTCATCCGCGCAGGAGAAACCCGTTTCTCTGAGGGCTCTCATATGAAGCTCTCTTATGGCAATTATACCTTTGAGCATATCGGGCTTTGACTCGGGGTCCGGCTGATGAAGCATACCCTTGTAACCCGATCCGGTGGTGCGGGGCTTATTGGTATAAATTCTGGGAATGATGAAAATCTCATCTTTCACCTTATCCTGCACGCGCCTTAAACGGGTGATATAATCCATCACGCTGTCTTCACGGTCCGCCGAGCAGGGGCCGATAACCATTACGAATTTGTCGCTCCTGCCGGTGAAAATATCGCTTATCTCACGGTTTCTCTCCTCAACGATTGCTTTGAGGCCGTCATCGAGCGGATACATCTTTTTAAGCTCCTGAGGAATTGTCAGCTTCCTCTCGAAATCCATATTCATACTTTCTCTTCTCCTTTGGGTTTATTGAAAAGCTCTCTCTTTTCGGTAGAGAGTCTCATCTTTGCTTTCATACCTTCCACATCGTCATTTCTGAGCATTTCGTGAAAGACTTCAAACTCATTCATAAACTTTTCCATCTGCCTGAGCAGGGCGTCCTTGTTGAGCATAAACAGCTCGCTCCACATATTCTCGTTGATTCTTGCGATTCTCGTGAGGTCTCTGAAAGAGTCGCCCGTGTAATCAACAAGATGATCGCTCTTTGAGCAGGTCATAAGGCAGATTGCTATGCAGTGCGTAAGCTGTGAAACAAAGCCTATCATCTCATCGTGCGCCATCGGGGGCAGGGATGAAATGCGCGCGAAATCGAGCGTTGTGCCTATCGCTTTGCAGATTTCAATCGCCTCAAATGTGTTTCTGTCTGTCGGCACAACGATATAGTTTGCCTGCCTGAAAATGCCCTCATCGCTGTTTTCAACGCCGTAAACCTCTTTACCCGCCATCGGGTGAGCGGCAATAAACTCAACATCATCGCGGAGCATCGCCTGTATGTCATAAACGATGCAGGACTTAACGCCCGTAACATCCGTTATAATCGCGCCGCTTTTGAAAAGCTGCTGATTATCTTTAATCCACTGCACAAACACGTGAGGATAAAGGGCAAATATCACGATATCCGCCTCGCCTACAAGCGCAGGGTCCGCGAAATCCGCTCCCCGGGCTATTATGCCGTTTTTAAGCGCGTAGTCAATTGCCGTTTTGTTTATGTCAATCGCGCTCACATCATATCCTTTTTTAGTCAGGCCCTTAGCATAAGAACCGCCTATGAGGCCGAGGCCGACTATGAGGATTTTCTGGTCTTTATCAAGTATCATACTGTATTTCAACTCCTGCCGATTTCAGCGTTTCAAAGAAGGCGGGCCAGCTTTTGGCGACCGCCTGTGCCCCGTCAATCTCACCGCCCGTCACAGCGCACATAACCGAGAGCGCCATAACTATGCGGTGGTCATTCTGACCGCAAAACACTTCCGTGGGGGCGTGAAAACCCTCCGGGTGAATTATCACTTCATTTTCTCTCTGTTCGATCTCTATCCCCGCTTTTTTAAGCTCGCGCGCCATAGCGGCGACTCTGTCGCTCTCTTTGATTTCAAGGCGCCTCGTGCCCGTGAATTTCGCGCCTCTGTTCATCCCGGCAAAAGTAAAGAGCACCGGAGCAAGGTCGGGGCAGTCGGAAAGGTCCGCCTCGGTATAACCCTGCGAGAGTTTTTTGAAAAGATCAACGCATACTCTGTCGCCCTGGAGGCTTCCGGTATTAACTCCCGATACATCGACACCAAAGCCGAGATACTTGAGAGCGTAGATGAAAGCGGCGTTTGACCAGTCGCCCTCCGCGGTTTCACAAAGCGGTCTATATTCACACGGGCCATCAATTTCAAAAGTGAGAGATCCCGTCTGCTTTATTTCAATGCCGGCTTTCCGCAGCACGGCAAGGGTCATATCAACATAGGGTCTGCTTTCAAACGGCGGTATAATCTCTATTACGCTTTTGCCGTTAAGCAGAGGCAGGGCGTAAAGAAGGCCTGAGACAAACTGGCTGCTTATGTCGCCTCTGACGGCAAATCTTCCGGCCTCAAGAGGGCCTCTGACTTTTATCTCGCTGCCGCTGTTTTCGTAGATTAGGCCTCTCTCACTGCAGATGTTTTCATAGACCGTCATCGGTCTCGCGAGAAGTCTTTCGCTGCCGCTTATGCGCATTTCACTGCCCGGAATCAGACATAAAGGCAGGAAAAACCTGGCGGTTGTGCCGCACTCTCCGCAATCAAGCACGGCATTTCCGGCAGAGCGGATATCCGCGCCGGTTACATAAACCGTTTTTTCTTCAACTCTCACACCGGCGCCGAGCGCCCTGAGGCATCTTATGGTCGCCTCGATATCGGCGGAGAGGTCGATTTTTTTAATCTCACTTTTACCTTTCGCGAGGCCCGCCGCTATAAGAAGGCGGTGAGAGTCGCTCTTTGACGGGGGCGCGGGTATAACGCCGTGAGGCTTTGACGGAGCAATTATAACCTTCATCTGTATTCTCCGCGTGCAATAATATCAACAGCCTTAAGGTAGCCCTCGAGCCCGAGCCCCTTTACGGTAGCAACAGCCGCGAGGCGCACATAGCTTGTTTTTCTGAATTCCTCACGCTCATCGGGGTCGCTGATATGTACCTCTACCGTGGGGATGCCTACGGCCTTGAGCGCGTCAAGCAGGGCAATGCTCGTGTGAGTGTAAGCGCCCGGGTTAATGACTATCCCGTCCGCCTTGCCGTATGCCTGCTGAATTTTATCCACAAGATTGCCCTCGTGGTTGGACTGATATATCTCTGTGTCAACCCCTATTTCACGGGCGTGTTTTTCAATAAGAGAGCAGAGGTATCCGTAATCCTCTTTGCCGTAAATATCTGGCTCTCTTATGCCGAGCATATTGATGTTAGGCCCGTTTATAACAAGAATTTTCATCTTCTGTGCCTTCTTTCGATTTCAAGTGCCGCCGCCCTCGCGTCATCCTCGGTGCGTATCACCTCATCGGCGGTTGAAACATAAATACCGTATCTTTCCTCATACCGTTTCTCTATATCCTCCCTGCTCAGAGCAAGGGGCCTGTCTGCGGTCGGGAGAAGATATCTAAGCTCTCTGTCCCTGAAATATATTCTGCCGTTCATTTTGAGCAGCTTTATGTTTTCATCTCTGAGCACGGCTCCGCCGCCCGTTGAGATAACAGTGCCGGAGATTTTTGCAACCTTTGAAATAATTTCGGTCTCTCTTCGGCGGAATTCATCCTCGCCGTATTTCGCGAAAACATCCGTTATCGGCTCACCGTATTTTTTAACAATCAGGTCATCCGTATCGATAAGCTCTCTGCCAAGGTCCGCGGCAATAATTCTGCCGACGGTGGTTTTGCCGCTTGCCGGCATCCCCGTGAGCACGATATTCTCTTTCTCCGAGAGAAGCTCCGTAAAAATTCTGTCCGCAAGTCCGCTTTCAGCCACGGTGTCAAAGAAAAACTCATAAGCTTTCACCGCCTGGGCGACGAGCATATACAGGCCGCCCTCCGCCTTTATCCCCCTCGCCTTAGCGGCGGATACAAGATTGGTCCTCAGGGGATTGTAAACGGCGTCAATCACACCCTCGAGGGCTGAAAAGCCGGAGATATCAATGGGCATCCCGGATATTTCGGGAAACATGCCGCATGGAGTTGTGTTGATGATAATCTGCGCGTCGGTGTGAAGCGAGAGCGCTTCATCATAAGTGACTCTGCCTTCGCCCGCGCTTCGGCTGACGGTGACAATTTCACGGGCTCCGAGTGCTTTCGCGACGGCATTGGCGGTTTTTGATGTTCCGCCCGTGCCGGGCACCAGCACTTTTTTGCCCTTTAGGTCAAGACCGAGCTTTTCGATAAGTGCGGTCATACCGTAAAAATCCGTGTTGTATCCAAAAAGCTTTCCGCCTTTGTTTACTATGGTGTTAACCGCGCCGATTGCATTTGCTCTGTCGTCAATTTCGTCGAGATAAGGTATCACATCCTGCTTGTACGGGATAGTCACATTGATTGCCCTGAAATTCTTCTCACGCATAAAGGCGTCAAGACCGCCTTTCGGAATTTCACGCAGAGCGTAATCATAGCCGCCTATTTTGTTGTGAATTTCCTTTGAGAAGGAATGAGGCAGATGCTCGCCTATACAGCCGTAAATCATTTCTATTCCTCTTTCGCGAGATAATCCGTGCCGTATCTTGCGGCAAGGAGGTCGCATATCACAATAGCCGTTACCGCGTCCGCTACGGCCCTCGCCCTGTGTACGATGCAGGGGTCGTGCCTGCCTTTAAGCTCGAGTGACGCGTTTTCGGGCACGCTCATATCAACCGTCTGCTGAGCTTTCGCTATTGACGGTGTGGGTTTAACCGCAAGGCGAAAAATGATGGGCATTGAATTGGTGATGCCGCCGTTTATACCGCCGTTATTATTGGTGAGCGTGGAGATTTTGCCGTCTTTTACGCATATCGCGTCGTTAGCCTCGCTCCCTCTCATCGTTTCAAAGCCGAAGCCCGCGCCGAATTCTATACCCTTGACAGCCGGCACGGAAAACAGAGCGTGAGAGAGCAGACTCTCCGCTGAATCAAACCACGGCTCTCCGAGACCCGTGGGAAGACCGGTGACGGCTGTTTCAAGCTCACCGCCGACGCTGTCTCCGTCATTCGCGGCGCTCTCTATGGCAGAGCGCATCTCCTGCTCCTTTTCCCTGTCAAGGAGGGGGAAATAAAGCTTGTCAAGGCCCTGTGTTTCGGGGCATAGCGGGTCAAAACGCCTGTCCTTTATGCCGGCTACGGCCGAAATGTGGGTGGCAATTTTAATTCCCTTCACCTCGAGCGCGGCACGGCAGACAGCGCCTGCCGCCACAAGGGGCGCCGTGAGACGGCCGCTGAAATGACCGCCGCCGCGGTAATCCTGAAAACCGCCGTATTTAATCTGCGCCGTGAGGTCCGCGTGACCCGGGCGCGCAAGATTTTTAAGCTCATCATAGTCGGACGATTTCACGTCCGCGTTTGGTATCGCAATGCAGAGCGGCGCGCCGGTTGTGAAACCGCCGAAAACTCCGCTCAGGATTTTAAACTCGTCCTTTTCGCGTCTCGCGGTGGAAATGGCACCCGCAGGCCGTCTCAGGGCAAGCTTTTCCGCTATATAATTCTCATCAATTTTTATGCCGGGGGCAAGGCCGTCAAGCACACAGCCGATTGCTTCGCCGTGGCTCTCGCCGAAAAGCGTGACGGCAACATTTGAGCCGAATGTGTTTCTCATTTTGCACCTCCCTTTATTCAGCCGGCCTGAGCATCTGAGCTCTGCCGATAATCTCGTCGTATGTCATTTCCCTGATTTCGCAGGTGCCGATTTTTTCGCACACTACGGCGCTCACCGTGCCGGAGCCGCCCTTTTTATCGTGACGCACAGCGGCTGAAAACGTGTCAATGTCAAAATCAATGCTCACGGGCAGGTTAAGCTTTTTAAGCACCTTCACAAGCCGCTCCCTCACTTCGGGAGAACACATCGGAATCATTCCGAGCGCAACGCATTCCCCGTGGTAAAGGCCGTTGAGTGCTTCCTCGCTCTCGATTCCGTGGCCTATGGTGTGACCGAAATTGAGAATTTTGCGAATCCCCGTCTCCTTCTCGTCCTGCTCAACTATATTGCGCTTGAAACAGAGCGAACGGCGGATAATCTGCTCCGTTTCGGCAGTGATGTCTCCGCTCTCAAAAATCTCAAAGAGTTTTTCGTCAGCTATAAGCCCGGCCTTAAGCGCTTCGGCAAGCCCGTTTGAAACCTGCCTTCCGGGCAGAGTGACAAGCGTGTTTATATCAACTATAACTGCTTTCGGCTGGCAGAAAGCGCCTACGATATTTTTGATGCCGTCAAGGTTTACGGCGGTTTTGCCGCCTATGGATGAATCTACCTGCGAGAGCACCGTGGTGGGTATGTTGTAAAAATCAATGCCCCTCATATAGGCAGACGCGGTGAAGCCCGCAAGGTCGCCTACCACTCCGCCGCCGACCGCGGCAACGCAGTCCTTTCGCGAAAATCCCTTTTCGAGCATGAAGGAGAGTAGCTTTTGCCACACCTCAATGCTCTTGCTGCCCTCGCCCTGAGGCACGGTGTAAATATAGGGCTCACCGCACTGCGATGCAAGCGTTTCGGCGTAAACAGCGGGCACACCTTCATCCGTTAAAACAAGAACCTTGCGCGAGAGGTTGATGTATTCCCCCGCCCTTGCGAGGGCGCCTTTCTCAAGGATGATGTCATAAGAGCCGGAGGGCGTATTCACCGGAATTCTGTCCGCGCTTCCGGATGAATTAAGCGCGCGCTGAAAGCGCTTTGAAATCTCAATCGCATCGCGCATAAACTCACCGAAATACGGCTTAAGCTCCGGGTCCGAAATAAGCCCGGTGCTTTTTTCAATAACGGTTTTTTCCCTGCCGGAGTCCGTGACGGGAAGATTATTCTCCTTTTTGAAGCGCGCGACATCGGCCACGGCCTGCATGCGCTTTTCGAAAGCGGCAGCAAGCGCGGCGTCGCACTCCGTTATTATCTCTCTTGCTTTTTCAAGATCGTTCATTCTTATCCCCCGTATATTGAAAATCCACCGCAAGCATGACAAAGCCGCGGTGGAAACTGCATTATGCCTCTTTAAAAGCTCAGATGCCTGTCTCCATCGCACCGGTAAAATAGTAATATGAATCTGCTGAAAAAAGCATCATTTACTTTCCTCTCCGATAGCTTTGTTATTTTTATAAATTTTATTACAATGCCTTTCTTTTGTCAATATTTTTTTCATTATATTGAAACCCGGGAAATAAAAGCTACACAGAAAAAGAGGCACAGAAATCTGTGCCTCTTTCCTTTGCGTCTGCTTGCCGGCGGCAGTTTTACGG
>DBWO01000023.1:788-1738 GCA_002309055.1 Ruminococcaceae bacterium UBA1236 | reverse complement strand
CGCCTATTTTATCAGAAATTGTAACCGCCTTTTGAGGAATAAATCGCGGCTCCCTTGCCACCGGCCTTGTTACAGCTGATGCTCATATCCGGTTTGTTTTCCATTTTTTCAGGGAGGCTCCGTAGCATACGTAAAAAGCTCCGCCGTTGAGGAAAATGCCTGCGCCCTTGTCTTCACTTTTATTCCCGGTTATTGAGCCGCCCTCAAAAATCAGCGTGCCGTAAACATATATGCCCGCGCCGTTATAAGTCGCCCAGCCGCCCGTGATTTTGCCGGCGTTTACACCGCTGCTGTCCTTAACCGTCAGGGAAGCGCCTTTATGAACAACTATTACCTGGCCGGTGCCATGCGCCGACGAGCGGTTTCTTGATATTGTGTGTCCGTTAAGATCAATCACAATACCCTTTCTGCGTATCTGAAGAGGTGAGGTGGACGAGCCGGACGCAATAATATCCTGCGTCAGCGTGAATTCGGTCTCTCCGCTTTCGCTTATAGCGCTTTGCAGCTCATCCCACGAAGTGTATTCCGCCGCGCCGGCCGTAACAGGCATTGCGGGCAGAACACTGAGCGCAAGCAAAAGCGCNNAGCGCAAGTTGTAAAATTGTTTTGCACGGTTTTTTCATACTTCAGTCCCCATCGATAGAATATTGAATAATTTGTCATAAACGGCGTAACATAAAAACACAGTCTGCCGCATCATATCTTATATTTTATAATAATCCGGGTGACAAAAAGGTGACAAAGCCATACAGACATTATTACATAAACATTTCCGAGGGTGAGTTTCCCTTCAATATGAATCCGGAGAGCGGGAAATCACCCGCTGCTCCGGGTTTGTTTTATGCCCGGTTCTGCCCTGCTCCGCATAATATTCCGGCAAATGCTTTTAAGATACTGTTGTATTTTAATATAACTGTATGATAGAATATACGGGTAGGTATTTCATAAAA
>DBWO01000023.1:0-737 GCA_002309055.1 Ruminococcaceae bacterium UBA1236 | reverse complement strand
GTGCTCGGCACGGTTGCTGTCGGGGGTTTGAACGCGGCGGCGGCAGGCAATTCCACGCTCAGTATCTGCGGCGAGACGGTAATTGAAAACGGAGAAATTCTGAAAAACAGCGGCACCGGCTGGCGCTATGAAGGCGACACGGATTCGGGCAAGATCATTCTTGACAATCTTACTTACACCGGCGAATTTATTTTTGCAAAAAATCTTGACCTTGAAATTACCGGCAACGCGAAGCTGACCTCAACAGGCTTTCAATCTCTCATATCTGTTAACAATGATGGAAACCTGACCCTGAACGGAAGTTTTACTTTAAGCCTGCAAGATTTTGGCATGGATATGTTCACTGTTACCGGCAACCTTACCGTCAGCGGCGGCTCTCTGAATGTTGTAAACACAGGCGCTTACTCCGCCATCAGGGTCTACGGCACAATGACTGTCGACGGCGGCTCGGTTTATGCGAAGACCAACCGTAATGGCGCAATCGACGTCCAAAGAGGTCTGACAGTCAACGGCGGCTCGGTTTACGCGAAGACCGAAACAGGTGATTATGCAGTCTCCTACGGTGGAGACATCACCCTCAACAACGACGAGTATTTTGCGCTCGGCGATGAAAATGCCAATGAGGTGCTTATAAGCGCCCTGAAGGGCTCGGGAGTATCGGATTCCCCATATGAAATAAGTAATTACGGCGGCCTGAAGGAATTCTCTTCCATAGTCAACGGCACAAATGTCGCCAT
>DBWO01000049.1 GCA_002309055.1 Ruminococcaceae bacterium UBA1236 | reverse complement strand
ATGAATGGAAGACCGAAATATGATTAAATTCTTTGGAAAAAATAATGATTTAAGAACTGAAGAAGGTAAAATAACGAAATCAGGATATGCAATTATGGTACTGTCCACTGTTTTTGGACTGTGCGTATTTTTGACCGGAAGATATTATTATGGAAAGTCTCTGCAAGAGAAATAGTCAGACAAATTCCGGTTTATCGGGATAAATCACACAGAAAGAATAATACAAATCGGGATTTGTAAATCTGACAGCGTTGAATAACGAAAGATAAAAAGGCAAACAACATAACCGTATTGGAGAACAAAATGAAATTTTATGAAATAGTAGGAATAGGAGTTGGACTGGCTATGGATGCGTTTGCCGTATCCATATGCAAAGGACTTTCAATGAAAAAACTGAACCGGAAAAAAGCAATGGTAATCGCATTGTATTTTGGGATATTTCAGGCGCTGATGCCGGTTCTGGGATATTTTTTAGGAAGTGCATTCAGTTCATTTGTTCATAGTGTAGATCATTGGATTGCCTTTATACTGCTGACAATCATCGGCGGAAAAATGATAAAGGATTCTACAGAGGACGAAACAAAAAACAGAGATGATAAGATTGATGTAAAAACAATGCTGGTACTCGCTGTTGCTACAAGTATTGATGCATTGGCGGTTGGCGTGACATTTGCATTTTTCAAGGTCAATTTGCTGCTTTCAATATCAATAATAGGAGTAATTACTTTTGTGCTGTCATTTATGGGAGTAATCATCGGAAACAAATTCGGAGATAAATTTCAGCATAAGGCTGAGCTCGCGGGAGGTATCGTATTAGTAATCATCGGGTTAAAAATCTTACTGGAGCATTTGGGATTACTGAAAATATAATCAAAAAAGAATTTTCATATAAACGGAGGCAGCAAAATAAATATGTGGATTATATTTGCAATCCTGTCCGCAGTTTTTGCGGCGCTCACTTCAATACTCGCAAAAGTCGGTATCGAAGGAGTTGACTCCAATCTCGCAACGGCTGTGCGTACCGTTGTTGTTGTGGCGATGGCGTGGATTATGGTGTTTATCACAAACGCGCAGTCCGGCCTTTTGCAAATCAGCAGAAAAAGCTGGATATTTCTTATTTTGTCGGGAATTGCCACGGGCGCATCCTGGCTCTGCTATTATAAAGCTATTCAGCTGGGTGATATTTCAAAAGTCGTACCGATAGACAAGCTGAGCGTCGTTATTACGCTGATTCTCGCGTTTGTCTTTCTTCATGAATCATTTACGGTTAAATCCGTAATCGGCTGCGTGCTGATAGGCGCCGGAACACTGATTATGGTGCTGTGAACAAACAGAACCGCAGATATCGTTCGGCGAATCAAACAAATTCCGGTTTATCGGGATAAATCACAAAGAAAGAATAATACAAGTCTTGATTTAAGAGGATTGATATGAAAAAAAGAGTTTGGATTATAGCGTTACTGATTTGCGTTTTGCTTCTTTCCGGATGCGGCGCCGGCGATTACGAAGCGGCGAAAGCGCAAATCCGTAATCTTTACGGAGAAAATGAAATAATAACCGGTGATTATGACGATTCTCTTGCCGCCGTATGCAATAACGGCGTGTTTGTCGGCCTTAACGAAAGCGGCGTGATTTCTTACAAAGGGATTCCCTATGCCGAACCGCCTGTCGGCAATCTCCGCTGGAAAAATCCCGTTCCCGCTAAGGACAGCGAAACCGTTTATCAGGCGTATTATTACGGATATTCGCCTGTTCAGACGGAATGGCCGTCGGAAGAGGGGTCGTATTACCCTCAGAGCGAAGACTGCCTGACTTTAAACGTCTGGTCAAACGCAAACGGACCATCCGAAGGTAAAACGGTTATGGTATTCTTTCACGGCGGTTCCTACGGCTGGGGCGCTGTGTCGGACCCGATGTATGACGGGCATAATCTGATTGAAAAATACCCCGATGTTATCCTCGTGACAGTTGAATACCGGCTCGGGATTCTCGGCTTTATCGATTTTTCGTCCGTTCCCGGCGGCGAAGAGTATTCAACAAGCGGCAATCTGGGTCTTCTGGATCAGGTGTGCGCCCTGAAGTGGATTAAAAAGAATATCTCCGCGTTCGGCGGAAACCCCGATAATGTCACGATTTTCGGCGAATCCGCGGGTGCGGGAAGCGTTTCGCTTATTCCGCTGATAAAAGAAGCCGACGGACTTTATCAAAGGGTAATCGCGGAGAGCGGTTCCGTTGCCCTGACCTACAGCAAAGAGGAATGCCGTAACCTGACAGATCTTTTGCTCGAAAAAAGCGGATGCTCCGCAATGAACGAACTGACCGCGCTTTCCGAAGAAGAGCTGATGTCCCTTAACGAAGACCTGAATGATTACAACAATTTTCCGGAAAGAGACGGCGTTGTTTTACCGGAAGATTTATACGGCGCCTATGAAAACGGCGAAAGCGCAAAGGCCGATATGCTGATCGGCTCAAACGCCGACGAAGTACGTTACTGGATTGATGAAATGGGTTATTATGTCAGCGGCATTCCCGGTATGGCATTATTTAAGAATTTATTTCCCGTGATGTACGAAAACAACCGCAAGCTTATGACAGATGAAGAAAAGCAGAGCGCGGAAAAGTTCCTGTCACTTCAAAGCGGCCGTAAAATATGGAAGCTGACCGAGTTTTACAATGAACTGCTGTTCCGTATTCCGGCTATGAAGCAGGCGGAGCTTTGCGCGGAGAACGGAAACAACGTTTACACATATTACTGGACAATGCCCGGTGAAAATGAAACAATAGGAGCCTGCCACGCGATAGAGCTTATATATGTATTCAACAATCCGCAGGTGACGATTTATAACGGCAATGTTTACAACCGCGAACTTGCCGATACCGTGCAGAATATGTGGGTGAATTTCGCACGAACGGGAGACCCGAGCACGGAAACAATCACCTGGCAGGCGTATAACGGTCAGACCCGCATGACAATGGTCCTCGGAGAGGAAGTCCGTATGGAGTCCGCCATAAAGGATGAGCAGAGAAAGCTTATTGAGCCCTTGTTGGGGCATTATTTCAACGGCTGCTATTCTCAGCTGGATTTGATGGTGCCCCAGACATTCCGCATCGGCGGGCTGATTCTTGCCGCAATTCTTCTGCTTGTAACTGCGTTTGTCTGTTTTATTCGTATTCTGAAAAGAAAAAGCGGGAAATCAGAAAAACAGAAAAATTCCGCTTTGCCGGATTGAACATCATAAAATAACAAACCCCCGGAGCTTTGGTAAATCCCCCCTGCTCCGGGAGTTTTTATGCCGATAGGATATCTGCCGCCCGTAAATGCGGGCGGCAGGTTGTTTGTTATTTATCCGCCGGGCGGTTTATCTTACGGCGCGGTAGATTTCTATAATGATGTTGTAAAGCTTTGTGCCGCGGATGAACATGAGGAGTCTATCCGCGAAGGACATGGCCTTCTCTTCGGGGCGGAAGGTAAGGGGCTCTGCGCCGTTGTCAATAACAAGCGCCTGTGTGAGGCAGATTCCGCCCTCGCCCAGGATTTCCGCTCTGATATATTTGAAGTCTTCACTGCCTTCTATGGCGTCAAGATCCAGCTCAATGGGGCCGGAGCCGGCCTCGCTCTTCATGATAACCTTTCCGTTCGCGATCCACTGTATTTCATCGGCGTTTTCAACGGTAACTGTGACCTTGTGGCCGTCAACCACAACGCTGTTAAACATGGGGTAAGGCAGGCCCTTACCTCTGACATCAATATCCTCTTTGGGGCCTATCTCATAAACATCGTTGCCCGGAAGGCACTTTGACACGCAGAAGAAAGCGCCGGACTGCATGGTCTTTTTGACCTCTTCCTGAGTGTTCTCTTTCATCATGAAAACGCTGAAGGAGCTGTCGCAGTTCAGGAGGGAGTGCGCGTCCGTGTTGCTGAAACCGATGACTCTTTTGCCGTAAGGCAGGCAGTACATAAGAAGCTGATCCCACAGAACTCTGTCATAGCGCGTTACGGAATTCACCTCGTTGAGCGCTTCAATGCCGAGGCAGCTCTTGTATTTAAGCAGAAGGTCGCCGAAAAAGCTGACTGTTTTCGGGTCCGTTACAACCTCGGGATGCGCATTGGAATCAAGCACATCGCCCGGGTGATTGATATGGCAGAGCGCGCCGTTATCCTCAACAAATCTCAGGGCGTTTTCAATGCCGGCCTCATTCTCACCGACATAGCTTGCGGGGTCAAGTGCGTTGCCGCCCGGATAGTAACCCGCGAACCCGTTGCCTGTATCGGGCGGGAGGAAATATCCGTTCACGTGGTTTTTGGAGAGCGTGAGATGGTTCAGCTCGTTCGCGCCGGTGATGCAGGTCATGCCGTATCCCCTGCCGTTATATGTGCCGGAGGTGATGGCCTCATATTCCTCATCGGTGAGAACGCTCATCTTGTTGCCCAGGATATACTGATACCAGTAAGGGAACACAAGCTCGGGCTCTTTGTTCCACTCAACGCCCGTAACGGCGTGGTCGCTGTTGGCGAGGAAATCATAACCGAGAGAATAATATTCCTTAACCATATCCGGCAGGTCCACATCCGCGTCGCTCCAGGTGGTGTGCGAATGAAGAACGCCCTTGTAAGCGCCCCAGGCGCCGTCGCCGCTCCAGACAACATCCTCATAAGGCGAAACTATGGTATAGTCGCTCTGCGCGGAAGCCGGGAAGGCGCCGCACACGCCGAGCACCATAGCAATGCCGATAACCAAGCATAAAATCTTTTTCACAGAAAACTCTCCTTTGCCTTGCATACTCTTGCCGCCGGATTTTACATCTTAAGCAAACCCGGCCTGACAAATATATTATATCACATTGAAATAAACATTCAAATATTTTTTTATGCCGTTTATCTGCTTTACCGCGAATGTATGAGATAAGCGGATGAATCCCGGTTCGCCTCCCCTGTTACCCCTTGAAGCGTAACGGCTTTGAGGGGCTTTTCTTTTTTGCCTTTACCGGATAATTAATGCATTCTTAAGAAAGTTTCACAAAACTTAATGCTTTTCACAGTTGTTTCTTAATATCCTGACGGGTATAATCTAATTGAGAAAAAACAAACGCAAAGGAGAATTATTATGACATTTCTTTCATCGATTCTGGCTTTTATAATGAGCTTCTTTTCAATCTTTTCCTTCGGCGGTTTCGGCACAGGCGGCGGTGTGATAGGAGACATCGTGCAGGATGATCAGGCGGATTCATCCGTAAGCTATTACAGGCCCGCCGTTATTTCCGTGCCCGGCAGATTCACCGTATATAAGTATAACCCCAGTGACGGCATTCTTGTGCTCTGCTGGGATTCTCAGGGAGAAAACCTATACACGGCAAACCTCTCCGAATATCTCAAAGGGTGCACCGAAAAATCCATTGAGCTTTCCGAAGATTCGCAGCAGATAATCTGCCATTTCGTTTACCGGACAGGGGCGGAAAAGACTCTGTTTTACCCGGTGGATTACACAGAGCTTCACATCCCGGGCTGACCGGAAAGATGAAATGCACAAGCGATAATCTCCGCCATGACCCCTTGAAGCGTAACAGCTTCGGGGGCTTTTCTTTTTTTGCCTCTTCCGGATAATATCTGATTATCGGAATTACGCCGGCGGCAAACGGCGAAAACGTTGGTGAATATTATATCTGAAATGATAACAACCACGGCAGGGCGGCAACAACGAATCATATCAACAAATAAATTTAAAATTAAATCAATGTGTATTTGATTATCGGTAAAATTATGGTATAATAAAGTGATTAATTATATTTTTCCGGGAAATTTTTGTTTATCAAACAAAAAACTACCAATCAAAAACAGCGGAAGTGAAAAGCATGAATATGAATTTTATACCCGCGCAGGCTAAAGATACAGGCAGCTATTTCTGCACCTGGGATTCCCAGTGCGACCATATAAACACGTGGAAAGACCGTCCGCAGGGCTTCACTTCCCGTGACGCTATGTGCGAAGAGTTTCTGTTCGGCGAAAAGGGGCTTCTCAACAGCTTTGACGGCGTGAGAGAGGACCTCATCGTTGTGCTTGACGACGGATGGGATGTCCCTTACGGCGCTAAAGACACCCGTGTTTTCGGCTCTCTTGAAGCCGACCCGGAGCGTTTCCCCTCTCTGCGTCATCTGACTCCCGCCGGCCGCCTTAAAGCGCTGTCGGAGCGCGTCAGAGCGCTTGGCTACAAAGGGCTCGGCCTATGGGTGCCCTCACAGTCGCAGTTAATGATAAACGGCAAAGAAATCTCACGCACGCCCGAAGAGGAACGCCTCTTCTGGGAAGAGAGGGCAAAGTGGTGCGGCGAAGCGGACATTACTTATCTTAAAGTGGATTGGGGCGCGCACAACCATGACGCCGGATACCGCGTAATGATGACGGAGTGTGTGCGTAAATATTCCCCCCGGACAGCCGTTGAACACGGTTTTGCAGGATACCCGCTGTTTGAGGAGAACGGGTACAAAATCACCCCTGAAAAAGCGGATTATCTTAAAACCGTTTTGCCCGCAAGCGATTATCTTCGCACCTACGATGTGGTGCACGAGATTAAATATGCCTCAACCGTCAACCGCGTTTCAATCTGCCTCAATGCCGCGAAGGAATGCGGCTCGGATGCAATTCTGAATATTGAGGATACTGCTCTCATCGGCGCGGCGCTCGGCTGCTCAATCGGCGTTATGCGCCACGAGCTTGAAATGGAGCGCAAATATCTTCCCCTGCCGCCGAGACGGGTTTCGGAGTCCGTATGCGCACTGCGGTGGCAAAGAATTGCGCCCCCCTTTTCCGCCGGCAAAACGGAGCTTCATATTTCCGCCGAGCGGTTAAAGGATGTGTGGCGCTGCCCGAAGCGCGAGCCCGGTTTCTGGCCCGATGTTACCGAGGGCGATTATTATGTTACCGCGCCCGCGGCGGTTTCAAGAAATATGCCTCTGCCAGGGGTTGAAGCAAACGGCGAAAAGCCCTATGTGCTCTGCTCCGTAAATCCCGAAAACGGCGCGCTCTGTGTGGCGGTTACGCCGCGCACCTTCGTTGAGGGTATCGATATCACTCCCCTTGCCCGCATCCGCGTCAAAGGCGGAGCGCCGGACAAACCGGTCGGAATTTTCGGCAGATTTGAATCTCTCTGCATAGAGTTTGACGAAGAGGCGCAGGGCAGGCGTGTTTTTGCCCAGAATCTGCTCTCCGATACGGCGCAGGATATCACTTCGCTTGTCGCTCTCTCCGGCAGATGCCTTACAATCCCCGGCAGCGTTATGCTCAGCACAGGCGCGCCCGAGGAGCCCGAAAAAGGAATCCCCGCCATCGTAATAAAACTGATTTAAAATAAAAAATCGGGTTTTATCAATTCAATAAGCCGCGCGGGAAAGCGGCAAACGCGGAAGGAGGAATAACCATGGCGAAATACTGCGGCAAATGTTTTTTATCGTTTGATGATGAGCGCTGCCCCGTTTGCAAAAGAAAAAGCGAGCGGAACGCAGAGCCGGACGATTTGTGCTTTCTTACCGAAAAAGAACAAATCTGGGGCGGCATGCTCGCCGATGTTTTAGCGCAAAATAATATTCCTTTCGAGCAAAAAAGCACTATGGGCGCGGGTATGGCTCTGAGAGCGGGCCCCATGTTTGAAACTATCAGGTTTTATGTTTTTTACAGGCACCTTGAAGAGGCGCGGAAAATTGTGGATGAGCTCTTTTCCGCATCGGCCGCGCAGGAATAATATTGTTGGGGTGAACAATGAATAAACTGACAGCGTTTATTATCTCAATTCTGATGCTTTTCGGAGCATTCGGAGGAAAGATTGAAGTGAAAAGCCAATTTAAAATGAATAATCTCTCGTTTTCGGATGCCGACATAACCGAGGGGCGCACGGTTGCTCTGAATGAGGAGGGCTCGGGCATACGCTTTAACCGCATCTCTTTCTCTTACAGCGCCTCGGCTCCCGTTCGCGCCGTGTTTGAATACAGGCAGGGCTTCGGCGCCTTTAAAGAGGAGCTTCTGCTCAGTTCTAAGGAAAACAGGGCTTCCCTGCTCCTGGACGGATATCTCGGCAGAAAGACCGCTTCGCGCCTTATTTCCGCAAGCTTTGAGCCGGCGGTCAAAGGGCAGAAATGCGTTTTCAGCCTGTCGGATTTCACCTGCGATATTCAGACGGTCCCTCACGGGGATACGCTGTATATTGAAAACGAAAATTACAAAGCGGGCGTCAGCCTCAGATGGGGCGGCGGGCTCTGTTATTTTGAAGATAAAAACAGCAAGGCATACGGCAACCTTCTCAACTGCCACGATACGGGCCGCCTTGTTCAGCAGTCCTATTACGGGCCGCTGGATATTGAGGGCTATGAAAACGGCGTTTTCGTCGGGTCCCGCTGGAGCTATAACCCGGTTCAGGGCGGCGATATGTACGGCAACGCAAGCAAACTTGTGGCGCTTGAAAAGACGGAAAACAGTATACGCGTTGTGTGCAGAGCGCTTGACTGGGCGCAGGATAATATGCCCACTCAGACCTATTACACCTGTGTTTACACGCTCACGGACAAGGGCCTTGCCGCCGAGAATACCGCCGTTGATTTCCTTCAGACGGAATGGCCTGACCGCGAGCAGGAGATTCCCGCTTTTTACACCGTGAGCGCGCTCGGAACCTTTGTGTTTTATGACGGCGAAAAGCCCTGGACGGGCGGCGCTCTGCGAACGGAGAAAGACCTTGAGTTCTGGGCGGGAAAGCCCGCCTTCGCCCTGAAGAGCGGCAACAGCGAAACCTGGTGCGCCTGGACGGATGATTCGCAATACGGCATAGGCCTTTACTCGCCGTGCGCGGAACGTCTGCTGGCGGGCAGATATAATTACGACGGCAGTAAGGACCCGGACGCGGATTCCACAAACTATGTCGCTCCGCTCGGCATTTTCAGGCTGAATTTTGACGAGCCACATACTTACACATATTATCTCACTGCCGGCTCCGTTGAGGAGATAAGGAGCACTTTTCAGGCGCTTCGCTGAAACGGTTCCGGTCAGCCGGGCATACGATAAAGAAAGATACGCCGGAAGCGGCGGCAGGCGGAAGAAGGATTGATTATGCAGTATATACATCACTTCAATTCACCGCTCGGAGGCATAACTGCAGCTTCTGACGGCGATAATCTGACCGGGCTTTGGTTTGACGGTCAGAAGTATTTCGGCGATACTTTGGATAGCGGTTATGAAGAAAAGGATCTGCCTGTTTTCCGGCAGACGGACAGGTGGCTTGATATCTGGTTCAGCGGTAAGGAGCCGTCTTTCACGCCGCCTCTCGGCCTGAAAACAACGCAGTTTCGCAGGTCGGTCTGTGAAATTATGCTCACGATTCCCTACGGGAAAACGATGACATACGGCGAAATTGCCGAAAAGCTCGCCTGTGACAGAGGCATTGCGCGCATGTCCGCACAGGCAGTCGGCGGAGCGGTCGGGCATAATCCCATCTCTCTTATTATCCCCTGCCATCGTGTTGTCGGGGCAAACGGAAACCTCACCGGGTATGCCGGGGGTATTGATAAAAAAATAAAACTTCTGGAAATGGAAGGCGCGGACATTAACGGCTTTTTTCGCCCGTGAACGGACCGGTTTCAGCCGAAGAATTAAAAGCGTTCGCGGATCTGTATTAAAGACGCGGCCAAAAGAAAAGAGGTAAAATATGAGCAAAAAAATCACACAGACCGCCGGCAGGGATCAGCTCGGTAGCTTTGCGCCGGCTTTCGCCCGCCTGAATGACGATGTGCTTTTCGGCGAGGTATGGAATGAACCGGCTCTCGATATCAAAACAAAGTGCATTGTAACCGTTGTTTCGCTTATGGCAAGCGGCATCACGGATTCATCTCTCAGATATCATCTTGAAAACGCGAAAAACAGCGGCGTTACAAAAGAGGAAATCGCCGCGGTTATCACGCACTGCACAATGTACACGGGCTGGCCCAAGGGCTGGGCGGTGTTCCGCCTCGCAAAGGAAGTGTGGGCAGACGACAGCCCCGCTCCGACAGACAAAGACAGGTTTCAGAATGAAATAATGTTCCCCATAGGCGAAGAAAACCCTTACGGCGAATTCTTCAGCGGAAAAAGCTACCTCTCCCCCGTTTCGGACGCGCAGATTCCCGTTTACAACGTTACCTTTGAGCCGGGCTGCCGCAA
>DBWO01000050.1:876-31510 GCA_002309055.1 Ruminococcaceae bacterium UBA1236 | reverse complement strand
TCGGCACCAACGACCTTACCCAGATGGCGTTCGGCTTCAGCCGTGACGACGCGGGCAAGTTCCTCAGCGCTTACTATGACACCAAGATTTTCGAGAACGATCCGTTCGCGAAGCTTGACCAGAACGGCGTAGGCAAGCTCATGGAGATGGCTATCGCACTCGGCAAACCCGTAAATCCCAACCTTCATTGCGGTATCTGCGGCGAGCACGGCGGCGATCCCTCATCGGTTGAGTTCTGCCACAGCATCGGCCTTGACTACGTTTCCTGCTCACCCTTCAGAGTTCCCATCGCCCGTCTTGCAGCTGCGCAGGCGGCAATCAAGGGTTAAAAGCGGATTAATTGACATCACTATCTTCGGGGGCGGAGCAATCCGCCTCCGAAGCAAAACTATTTCAGGGGGTTTTCGGCCCCCGCACAATACTGACAGAAGACGGATGATTGTATGACAGATAACACTAAAAGAAAAGGTGCTGCCGAAGTATCGGAGACCATAGATCTTTTACGGCTTTTTCGCGCATTATGGCAGAAGGTCTGGCTGATAGTCCTTGCGGGTCTTATTGTTGCCGCCGCTGCCTTCTCCTGGTCAACGTTTGTGGTTGAGCCCGAGTATTCGGCCACGGCCATGCTTTATGTCAACAACAGCACTGTTTCCGTCGGCAGCACAAGCTTCAGCATCAGCGCTTCCGACATCAGCGCGTCACAGGCACTTGTCAAGACATACATTGTAATACTCAAAAACAGGACCACACTTAATCAGGTGCTCGAAAAAACCGGCTTGAAATACACCTACGGCCAGCTTTCATCAATGATAACCGCCGCGTCTGTAAACGGCACACAGGTTTTCCACGTTACGGTCACCTGTGAAAGCGCCGAAAACGCGGCCATACTCGCAAACGCGATTGCCGAAGTGCTTCCCGTTAGAGTTGCGGAAATCATAGACGGCAGCTCAATGAGGCTTGTTGACGAAGCGGTTGTTTCACCGAAAAAGGTTTCTCCCAATATCACACAGAATACCGCCTTCGGTTTCATAGTCGGCGCAGCGATAGCCGCGGCCGTCATCATCGTGCTTGAGCTTCTTGATGATGTGATTCACGGCGACGACTACCTGCTTCAGAATTTTGACTTCCCCGTGCTCGCAAAGATTCCCGACCTTTACGAGAAGTCGTCCTCAAAGAAATACGGATACTATTCCTCGTATTACGGCCAGAATAAAAACGCGGGTCAGAATAAAGATAAGGGGGATAAGAAATGAGCAAATCGGCAGAAAGCAGAGCGTCCATAATCGACCAGAGAAAAACTCTGCACGCTAATCTGAGCTTTGCCGCCGCCGAGGCGTACAAAATGCTCAGAACAAACATTTTCTTCTCCCTCGCGGATGATAAAAAATGCCACATCATAGGCGTCACAAGCTCCCTGAGAGGCGAGGGCAAGAGCACAACCGCCATCAACCTCTCTTATTCGCTTGCCGAGGCAGGCAAAAAGGTGCTTCTCATTGACGCCGACATGCGTCTGCCCTCCGTCGCGAAGAAGATGGAAATCAGCAATGACATCGGTCTTTCGGATTTCCTCGTAAACGCCGGCGACAAGGTAGGCACAAACATCCACAAGACCCTTGTGCATGAAAACTGGCACATCATCACCTCGGGCAGCATTCCGCCCAACCCCTCCGAGCTTCTAGGCTCGAACAGGATGAAAAAATTCCTCGAAGTCCTCTCCGAGAGATACGACTTCATCGTTATAGACCTGCCTCCCGTAACGGTTGTTACCGACGCCACCATCCTCTCTCCCGTGCTTGACGGCATCGCGATTGTAGTCAAGGAAAACGGCACGGACAGACGCTCGCTCAACGAGTGCGTGAGACTTCTCGAAATGTCCGAGGCAAAGATTCTGGGCTTCATTATGACGAATGTCAAGGAAGAGAGCGGCGCATACTACAAAAAGAAATACGGCGCGAATTACTATAAGCAGGTTAACGACTGACGGAGCGTAAGAGATGACGGATTTTCACAGCCATATTCTGCCGGGTATAGACGACGGCAGCAGAGATGTTGACGAAAGCATTGCGCTGCTCGGGATGCTCCGCGAGCAGGGAGCCGCCGTTTCGGTCGCAACCCCGCACTTTTACGTTGACCGCACTACACCCGGCGAATTTCTCGAAAGGCGGCAGAGAGCTTACGAAAAGCTCATAAGCCACCCGGATTTCCCCGGCGCGGACATACGCCTCGGCGCAGAGGTGAGATACTACCCCGGTATAAGCCGCATGAGCGAGCTCAAGTCACTGCGCATTGAGGGCACAAAGCTTCTCCTGCTTGAAATGCCCTTCACGAAGTGGAGTGAGTACACTCTCAGAGAGGTTTACGAGCTGAGTTGCTCCGGCGACATTGTGCTGATGATGGCTCACATCGAAAGATATCTTTCATATCAAAAAAGAGGCATCACGGACGACCTGCTCGACAGAGGAATCCTCATTCAGGCAAACGCGTCTTTCTTCGCAAACAAACAAACGCAGAGAAAGGCGATGAAAATGCTTAAAAAGAGGCAGATAAACGCCGTCGGGACCGACTGTCACAGCGTTGACGCAAGGCCGCCGCGGCTCGATGAATTCAGAAGCGCCGTAACGGAAAAACTCGGCGCGCAGTTTTACAGAAATTTTGAGTGGGAAAGCGGCGCCCTATTGGAGGAATTTGTTTGAAAAACAAGCAGCTTATCATAGGCATAATCCTCGCGGTTATGAGCCTTGTGTGTATAGCCGTCGCTTTGTACGGACCGATAAAAAACAAGATAGACAAAGAAAATCTCACCACAACAGCGGAATACACCGGTGAAAACAGTTCCGAAATATACACCGGCGAGGATGAGAGCTACGCGGAATTTGTGCCTCAGCCTTCAACGGACAGAGCGCAGTACGCCGCGCAGGAAGCCAAACAGCTCAGCGACTACCGCGCCGTTACAACGGACGTTTACGCGATGCTCCGCATACCCGGCACAAAGATAGATTATCCTGTCGCCCAGCACGCGGAAAAAGACAACTTCTATCTTCGCCACGATATTCACGGCAAGTTCAGCGCGAACGGAACGCTCTTCACCGAAGGCACATACAACTCAAAATCCTTTGACGACAGAGTGACCGTTATTTACGGCCACAATATGGCAAGCGGAGAAATGTTCGGCAATCTGCAGGAGATTTATTCCGACGAGGAAACATTCAACACATATAAGGATATATATATAAACACAAACGGTAAAGATTTACACTACAAAGTGTTTGCGGCTGTGCCGTATGACAACACGCACATTCTTTATCATTACGGCAGATTTCAGAACCCCGACAGGGTTGATGAATTCCTTAAAAGCATATATAACACCAGAGATTTCAGCGTAAACATAAGCGAAGATGACAAGCCGGAGAGCGGCGACAGAATCCTTGTTCTTTCCACCTGCCTCAAGGGAAATTATTCAAAGAGGTTTCTTGTTCTGGCAAAATTTACGGAAAAGACTTGACAAATTCTTTTTATTATTATAGAATAACGTGAGGCTCCTCGAAGGGGCTAACCTCTATTTGCTTATTTTTTAAAATGCATACATGAAAGGAAAAAAGCTATGAAAAGAGTAATCAGTTTACTTCTCGCAGTTCTTGTTGCCTGCACATTCGCAGTCAGCTCATTCGCTGCAGAGGAGCCGGGCAACTTCATCAAGAGCCCCGAAGTAGAGTATGAAGGCAACGTTGTTTCCGCATGGTTCACCCCCGGCGAGGCAATTGAAATCCTCTTCACTCCCTTTATGAACAGAGACATCCTTTCCAAGGACGCAAGAGTCAAGATTGAGAAAGCATACTGCAGCATTCTTGAGATCCCCAGGATCGACAAGCTTGTAGGCGGCTTTGACGGCATCTTCAACGGCAACACTGCCAACCTTGCTGTCAGCACTCTCTTCGACCTCTCCTGGAAAATGGGCGAGCTCACCAGAGACGCTACAATCGTTCTCGGCGGTATTGATCTTAGCCATTTCGTATGCCTTCTTCACTACGGTGCAGAGGGTTGGGAAATCGTTAACGACATCACCATCATTGGCCGCAACATTCAGTTCACTATCGGCAACCTTTCACCCTTCGCGGTAGTTGTTGATACAACCGGCACTTCCGATGAACCCTCTTCACCCGCTACCGGTGACCTCATCACTGCTATCTCCGTTTGCGGCGCAATCGCTCTCGGCTGCGGTGCTGTTTACTTCATCTCCAAGAGCAGAAAAAAGGCAGAGGAAATCTGATTCCTTTTCTTGACAAATGAAAAAAAGAAGAATCTCCCGAAACGGTGTATTCGGTAAGGTTCTCGTCATAACTTTACTAATAGTCCTCGCCGCCGTAGCTGTCATTTGCCTGCATCAGTGGGAAAAGAGCAGAGACGGATCGGAAGAGGACTATGAAACTCTCTCGACACAAAAAGAGCGACAGATAATAAGATACAACGGTCAGTGGTACGGGCTCAAGGAGAATATTGAGACTGTGTTGTTGATTGGTCTTGACAAGTTTGACGAGCTGGCCGAAAAAGACGAATACACATACATCAATGACAGACGAGCGGACTTTCTGATGCTTCTCATGATTGACAAGCAGACAGAGAGCGTATCTGTCATACATATAAACCGTGACACCATGGCCGAAATAAGGGTTCTCGGCGTCGCGGGACAGGTCCTTTCAACAAAAACCGCGCAGATCGCCCTTTCGTTCAGCTACGGAGACGGCGGTGCTCTCAGTTGCAGAAACACCATGAACGCAGTTTCCGGTTATTTCTATGATCTGCCGATTGACCATTATATTGCTGTCACCATGGACGCCGTAGGCATTCTCAACGATGCCGTAGGCGGTGTAACGGTGACGGTTATGGACGATTTTACGGACCTTTATCCCAAAATGAGACAGGGCGAAGCTGTCAAGCTTAACAGCGAGCAGGCTCTAGCTTATGTACGTTCAAGATCCGCTCTTGAGGACAAGACGAATCTTCACCGTATGGAGAGGCAGAGGCAGTATCTTACCGCCCTTTATTCCGCCCTCAGGGAAAAGGTACATTCGGTTGAAAACTTCAGTGTTGAAACTCTCGCGAAAGTCAATAAACACATGATATCCGACTGCAGCATAAACACCCTGCAGGATGTTGTTAACTATACCGTTGACTTTGAAATGAAGCCCATTCAGTCAATTGAGGGCGAGAACAAAACCGGCGAGAAGTTTATGGAGTTTTATCCCGATGAAAACAAGTTCAAGGCGCTTGTGGTTGACACATTCTATGAGCCTGTGGACGAGAGCGAGGTCAGTTCCCCGCAGTAATTTCTTTTATGTTTATCTAAGGGCGTTTTGCGCCCGGCGCAGAGAATCGCAATAAGCCGACAGGCAGCCCCCGTCGGCTTTTCTTATAACTTTTCCATTATTTTATAAAATAACTGAATTTTACAGGTTTTTGTTTTTACTATAATGCAAAAACCGGAGCCTTAAAGGCTCTCCGCCCGGCATAACCCGTAACACAGGAAGCACAGAGAGGTGCGCTTATGAGCAAAAAGGCAAACAAAAGCGAATACAAGGATCTAATCAGAAAGTCGGAGTCCCTGTTTGAGGTCATAGTCCTCGCCGTGGAATTCTATCTTATCTGGCGTTACTTTTACAGCGTGAAGAATTTTCCGCACTACTACGGCATGGGCAAATACGTGCTTATGATGGTTTACGCCGTGCTTGTCATATTCACTTTTTATCTGTGTGACAGCTTCAAATTCGGTCAGCTGAAATTCACCGATGTTTTCATATCGCAGGCAATATCGCTGCTGATTATAAACACGGTCACATATTTCCAGCTCAGCCTTATCGCAAACAAGCTCATTCCCGTGTATCCCATGCTCGTGCTCATGCTCATAGAGCTCGTAATCAGTTTCGGCCTCTGTTACATCTACACTTTCATTTATCACGAGATGTATTCCCCGAAAAACATGGTTATGATTTACGGCAACGAAAAGGCCGTGAGCTTAAAATTCAAAATGGATAAGCGCAACGACAAGTATTCCGTCAAAACCATCGTATCGGTTGACGAGGATAAGGAGCGCATAAAAGAGATAATCAGCGAGCACGACGCGGTCATCATAAACGATGTGCCCGCCGAAAAGAGAAACGACATTCTCAAATACTGCTTCGGCAACAACATTCGCACCTATGTTGTGCCGAAGATTTCCGACATCATTTCAAGAGGCGCGGTTGACATCACTCTGTTTGACACGCCCCTTATGCTGGTAAAATCCGACGGCCTCAACCCTGCTCAGCGAATGATTAAAAGAGCGTTTGACATTCTGCTCTCATCCGTCGCCCTGCTGATTGCCTCCCCGGTTATGCTTGCCATAGCTCTCGCAATCAAGCTGGATGATCGCGGCCCTGTTTTCTACAAGCAGGAGAGAGTTACAAAGGACGGCGCCAGATTCAAAATAATCAAATTCCGCAGTATGATAGTCGACGCCGAGGCGCAGGGTCAGGCAGTGCTCGCAACGGGGCACGACCCGAGAATAACAAAAGTCGGCAAAATAATCAGGGCGACACGCCTTGACGAGCTGCCGCAGATAATCAATATTTTCCTCGGGCATATGTCAATAGTCGGCCCGAGGCCCGAGAGAGCAGAACTCATGGAGAAGTACATGAGCGAAATCCCCGAGTTTGCCTATCGTCTGAAAGTCAAGGGCGGTCTCACGGGTTACGCGCAGATTTACGGCAAATACAACACGAGCGCTTACGATAAACTCCGCCTCGACCTTATGTACATCGAAAACTACACCTTCCTGCTTGACATAAAGCTCATTGTTATGACGGTTCGCATCATGCTCAAGAAAGAGAGCACCGAGGGCTTTGATGTTTCCGAAGATACGGAGAAACAGGCAAGAAAATACATAGAGGAGATAAAGAGCAAAAAGAGCGGCGAATAAAAATTGGGAAGTGGAATTATGGCATTGCCGGATTATTCGGTACTTATGTCGGTTTACAAGAAAGAAGAACCCGACAATCTTAAAAGAAGTATAGAGAGCATGCTCGCGCAGACCGTCGTCACGAATGATTTTGTGCTTATGTGTGACGGAGCGCTCACGCCGGAGCTTGATAAAGTTATAGATGACAAAGAGAAAGAATACCCCGGACTTTTCAACGTGATCAGGTTTGAAGTGAATCAGGGGCTCGGTCACGCCCTGCAGGCCGGCATTCTCAAGTGCAAAAACGAAATCATCGCGAGAATGGACAGCGATGATATCTCAAAGCCCGACCGCTGTGAGAAAGAGCTCACCTACCTTGACGCGCACCCCGAAATCGGAATAGTCGGCTCGCTGATTGAGGAGTTTTCCGAAATGGCTCCGGACGAAGTGATACCGCAGAATATCGAGCGCAGAAGAGAAGTGCCCGAGCATAATGCCGATATAGTGGAATTCGCGAAATACAGAAATCCCTATAATCACCCCTCCGTGATGTACCGCAGGCAGGCGGTGCTTAAAGGCGGCAACTATCAAACCGTACGGTACATGCAGGATTATTACCTGTGGATTCATATGATTCTCGCGGGCGTTGAGGGCTACAACATTCAGGAGCCCCTCGTTTGCATGAGAGTCAACAGCAATTTCTTCATGAGAAAGCAGGGCAGCGAATACAGACGCCTGCAGATTAATCTTTTCAGATATATGAGAGATCAGGGCTTCATTACAAACGGTCAGTATTTAAAGTCGGTTTCAATCCGTACCGCGTCCGCCCTCTCGCCTAACTGGATGAGGGGCTTCATGTTCAAAAAAGTTCTTAGGAAAAGCTGAGTTTATATTTTATGGGTATAGAACAAAAGGTCAATCAAAAACTGAGCAGTCATCCCGCGGCGAAAAAAACGGTCAAGCGCTGTTATCAGCGCCTCAGCCGGGCGTTATTCCCCAAGGTTATGTCCGAGGGGGAAATCGAAAAGATTTCGCCGGATGACTCCTTTGAATATTTCTTCGGTTACTACGGGCTCTGCCCCGAGGATATTTCGGGCAGATACGCGCTCTGTCTTAAGGTGATTAACGCTTACAAAAATGTCGCCCCCGCGGAAAAGGCGGAAATCGTGCTTATCGACCTTGAAAAGGACAGGGGTGACAGCGCCCGTTACAGAACAATTGCCGAAACCCGTACCTGGAATGTACAGCAGGGCTGTATGCTTCAGTGGCTCGGTCCCGATTATTCGGAGAGAGTTATTTACAATGATTTCAGGGACGGCAGATATTGCTCTGTCATCCTCAACGTTTTCACCCTTGAGGAAAAGGTGATGCCCGAGCCTGTTTACACAGTAAGCGCGGACGGCTCGTTTGCCTTAACGCTCGATTTTTCCCGCCTTCACCGCCTGCGTCCCGGCTACGGCTACTCAAACCTGCCGGATTCAACCGCGCCTGAGAAGTGCCCCGACGCCCCGTGCATAAAAAGAATAGACCTTACAAACGGAGAAGTGACCCCGCTATTCAAATATACCGATTTTGCGTCCTTTGAGCCGAGACCCGAAATGCAGGGAGCGGAGCACAAGGTTAATCACCTTATGATAAGCCCCGGCGGAGAGAGATTTATGGTGCTTCACCGCTGGTTCTGCGGCTCGCGCAAATACACCCGCCTGGTTACTGCAGACATTAACGGCGGCGATATGTACAATCTTTCCGATGACGATATGGTTTCGCACTGCTTCTGGAAAGATGACAAAACAATCCTTGCATATGAAAATAAAAAAGACACCGGAAACGGTTATTATCTCATGACCGATAAAACCGCCGGTTACAGATATATCTGGCAGGGTATGGGCGCGGACGGCCACCCGAGCTATTCGCCCGACGGAAAGTATGCCGTCACCGACACCTATCCCGATGCCACGCGCATAGCAAAAATCTATGTCACGCGTGAGGATGACGAGGCCGGATTCCGCTTTAAGGCGGCGGCGAGAGTTTTTGCCCCCTTCCGCTATGACAACGACACCCGCTGCGACCTTCATCCGAGATGGAGCAGGGACAGCAGAAGCGTGTGGTTTGACAGCGTGTTTGAGGGCAGGCGCGCTCTTTACAGAGTGGCGGCAGTCAAAGATATTGCCGCGCCTGAGGAAAAGCCGCTGGTCTCCTGCGTTATTCCCACCTACAAGCGCAGTGAGATGCTCACAAGAGCCATTGACAGCGTGCTCGCGCAGACTTACGGCAATGTGGAAGTGCTCGTAGTTGACGACAATGAGCCCGGCGACGAATTCAGCGTTGCCACGCGCGAGAGGCTGAAAATATATGAGGGCGAAAGCCGTGTGCGCCTCGTTACACAGGAAAAGCACATTAACGGAGCGGTCGCGAGAAACGAGGGCGCGAAGAGCGCGCTGGGCAAATATGTCGCCTTCCTCGATGATGACGATGAATGGCTGCCCGAAAAGCTCGATATGCAGGTCGCCCTGCTTGAAAGCGGAGCGGACATACAGGGCGCCTCGGCACTCTACTGCATAACACGCGGCGAAAAGGTTATCCGCAGGTGCAAAGAGTATTCGACCGATGACTTGCAGTTTAAGGTGCTCGACAGGGATGTGGCCATATTCACATCAACCTTCATAGCTCTTCGCACGGCGTTTCTGGAGATGGGCGGCTTTGACCCGGAGCTCAGACGCCATCAGGACCTTCAGCTTTTCACCGATTTTCTCACCGGTCATAAAATCGGGCTTGTGCCCGAGCCGCTTACGGTAATCCATACAGATTCCGAAATCAACAGGCCGGATTCCCGGAAACTTATCGAAGTTAAAAAAGCATTCTTTAACAGTGTGGAGCCCGTCATAAACACATACGACAGGCGCAGGCAGAAGAGCATAAGAAACGCTCACCGTTTTGAGATTGTGCTCATGGCCGTCAAGGAGAGAAACATAAGCACCGCCCTGCGGTATTTTCTCAGGGCAGGCATAAGCCCCCGCGCTTACAAAGAGGTGCTCAGCAGACTATACAACCGAAAGGGATAAAATATGCGCACAGGAAGCGGACTCCGTTATATGATTAACGGGGATGGACTTGATTATCTTGTCGGCTTTTTGTTCTTTTCAATAAGCAACATCAGCCGAATGCTTCAGCAGTTTATAGGCATACCGCGTGAAATACCGTACATTGCCTATATCGCTCTGCTGGCGCTCTTCTTTCTTAAATATATCCGCCGCATCAGGTTTTTTGACCTGATGTATTATGTCGTTTTCGGCATAATAGTGGCTTACGGTCTTATGAAGTACAGCAGCTATATTGATTCCTCCACGAGAGTTTACGCGGTGGTGCTTCTTTTCCTGCCGACATTCCTGTTTTTCAGAGTGTTTGATCCGGAAAAGCTTTTCAAGGTGTTTATCGCCTCGCAGTATTTCGCTTCGGTTTATCTTTTGGTTTACTACGTCATCGACCTTCGTAATCAGACGGGCTACAGTATGGACTACGCTTACTGGATTGTTATCCCGATCTGCACAATGTTTTATCTCTTCCTTGAAAGAGGGCAGGCAAGATATCTCATCTTTTCGGGCGTTATGCTCGTCACCCTCGTGCTCGCGGGCTGCAGAGGCGCTCTGCTGCTCGGCATTGCCTGCATAGCTTACCTGTATATGGCAAGAGAGCTTCAGATAAGAAAGACGGTCGGCTGGTATATAAAGGTGTTTTCTGTTATTTCCGTCGTGACGGCGGCGGCGCTCGCCTACACGCAGATACTGACTTTCCTGAGCCGTTATGCACAATACAGCAGAACAATATATAAGCTTGTAAGAGGCAACCTTCTGATTTCAAGTACCAGAACAGTGCTTTATGAGACACTCAGGGAGTTCATCAAAGAAAGGCCGCTCGGCTACGGACCGCTCGCTTCAAGAAAGCTGCTCGTTGTGGACCCTTATCCGCACTCGTTCCTTTATGAGAGTCTGCTTGACTACGGCGTTGTTATCGGCGGCATCTTCTTCGCCGCGGTCATCGTGATGGCGATTATAAACCTGTGGAGATACAGATACTCCCGTTTCAACATCATAATCGGCTATATCGAAATAATAGGCATCGGCTCCCTCATGGTTTCGTCATCATATTTTTACGAGATTTACGTGCCGGCCACGATAGCGCTGTTTATGATTTACGGCAAAGTTTCCGAAAACGAAAACCTGATTCTTTACCACCGGAAGAAACCGGCGCAGGATGAGCCCGCCTCACCGGAAACGGAAGAAACGGGCGCAGAGACAGGAATACAGGCAGAGGTGAACTGATTTGATAATCGGCATATGCGGCTTCGGCAACTCGGGCGCGAGCGCGGTGCTTGACTACCTGAGAGGTTTTGAAGGCATAGGAATATTTGAGGCGGCGGAATTTCAGATTCTGCACCAGGCGGACGGCATCTGCGACCTGAAGTATCATCTCACAGGCAGCAGAGACAGGATTGCGTGCTCAGCCGCGGTCAAGAGATTTATCCGTCTTCAGGAAAAAGGCAGATTCGCCGCGAATATGAGAAAGCTCATCGGCGGAAAATACGACGAGTGGTACAAGGCATATATCGGCGAAATCGCTCCGCTCAGCTGGCAGGGCATAACAAGCGCCTACGACCCGCCCGACATCGGCAAAAAGAAGAACGTCGGTTTCGGCGCGAAGGTGCAGGCGGCGCTCAACAAAATCCTGTATTCGATTAACAGCCGCTGGAATTTCCCCCCTAAATCAACAAAATACTTTTCGATAATGACCGAAGAGGAGTTTGACGAAATCACAAAGAGATACATGGCAAAGCTCCTCGGCCTTCTCGGCTGCACGGCGGACATCTCGGTCATTGATATGCTCTTCTCGGTCACAAATCCCACACAGGGCATGGAGTTTTTTGACGACGCGAGGGCAATAGTCGTTGTCAGAGACCCTCGTGACAATTTCGTGACGGCTCAGCTTCATCCCGAGGATTCGAGATTTATGCCGAACGACAGCGTCGAGAAATTCTGCGAATACTACCGCAGGCTTATGATGTTCGCGAAAGAGAGCGAAAACGTGAGCGTCATTCAGTATGAGGACCTGATTTACAAATACGAGGAAACAACCGAACGCATCAAAAAGCTGCTCGGCCTCGAGGGCAGGCCTCCTCACGAATTTGAGTTTTACATCCCCACCTATTCAAAGAGATACACACGCAGAGAGAATCTCTACAAAGAGAATGAGGCGGCGGTTAAATACATAACGGAGCACTTAGGCGAATATCTCTATGATTTTGACTCGGCTGTTTCGCCCGAGGATGACGCGGAGCTTATGAAGCTCATAGAGGCAAACAAATCCGAATACAAGGGCTACAACTTAAAATAAAATCCGTTAATTACGGCAGGGAGAAAAAATATGCTTCCCATTTCCATAAGCATTGACCCCTCTTTTTTTGAAGAGGAGGAAATATGCGGCTTCAAAGTAACAAAACAGCGTAAAGAGATGTGGGCGGTTGAGCTTGATATGCTCGCTCAGCTTGACAGAGTGTGCAAAGAGCACGGCCTCACTTACTTCGCGGGCGCGGGCACTTTGCTCGGCGCGGTCAGGCACGGCGGCTTCATCCCCTGGGATGACGATATCGACGTTTATATGCTCCGCCCCGACTATGACCGCTTTGTTCAGCTTGCAGGTGAATTTGAGCATCCGTATTTTCTGCAGACTTCTTTAACCGAGAAAAATCTGCTTCATATGCACGCGAAAATCCGCAACACGCTCACAACGGGCGCCACAAAAAAAGAGGCGAAGCGCGACATAAACAACGGCCTTTTTATAGATATCTTTCCGCTTGACGGCGTCTGCCCCGGAAAACTGCCCGACCGCATTCAGCGCGTAAAAAACACGTTTTACCGCAAGTGCTTTGTTGCTTTCAACAATATGCACGACCCGTCGGTCAGTTTCAGAACAGCGGGCTTTAAGGGCAAGCTTAAATACATTCAGCATTTTGTGCTCGCGAAGCTGTTTGCGCGCAACAAAGAGAAGCTTTTCCGGAAATACGACAGCAACCTCAAAAAATATTCCGTGCCCGGCACAAAGGTATGGGGCAACCGCACCCTCGTTTTTCCCTGCCCCAAATCAAGGCGGCCCTATGAGGATTGGCAGGATATCATAACCCTGCCCTTTGAGTTTACCGAAATACCCGCCCCCGCGGCATATGATTCAATGCTCCGCCAGCAATACGGCGACTATATGAAAATACCCGAGGACAAAAACGGCACCCGCCACGGAGAGCTTACCGTTTCAACGGGAGAAAAAGAAGGGAGTGAAAGCGATTGATATTCGGCGCGATACTTGCCGGAGGCACAGGCAAAAGGATTGAAAGGCACTCAATTCCTAAGCAGTTTATATCCATTGCCGGCACACCCGTTATAATAATAACCCTGCGCGAGTTTCTGAAGAATACGCGCTTTGAAAAAATATATATCGCAATTCATCCCGATTGGAAAGATTATCTTGAGGAACTCCTTAAGGCGAATTTTTCCGCAGCCGAAAACGAACGTTTCAAAGTTATCTGCGGCGGCAAAGAGCGCCTTGCCTCCTTCGTAAATGTGATGAATGCCGTAACGGATGAATACGGGCTTAACGCTGATGATGTGCTCATCTGCCACGATTCCGTGAGGCCCTTTGTCAGGCAGCAGATGATTGATGACTGCATTGACGCCGCTCTCGAGGACGATTTTTCGCTAACGGTTGTGCCGACTTCAGACACAATCCATGTGGCGGCAGACGACAAATTCATAGACGGCACTCTCGACCGCACGATGCTCTATAACGGGCAGAATCCCGCGGGCTTCAATATTGCCCTTCTTAAAAAAGCGATTGACGCATTCACTCCCGAAGAAAAAGCGAAGGTCACGGGCACAACACAGCTCATTCTGAAGCTCGGATATAAAATCCGCATAGTGAAGGGCCACACCGAGAATTTCAAAATCACCACCGATAACGACCTTGACGTTGCGGACAGAATCCTGCGCTCGCGCCCCAAGACCCGGGGCATAGATCTGCTTGACTGCACCCTCAGGGACGGCGGCATCGTGCTGAATTTTGATTTCGGCGCAGAGCGTATGCAGAAGATAAAAGAGGCGCTCGAAAAATCGGGCGTTGAATATATCGAATGCGGCTACATCGACGAAAAGAAGGGCTCCCCCGAGGGGCGCACCTGCTTTGACAGCGAGACCGCGATTGAAAAGACACTGCTTTCATCCGGCAAAATAGAGGGCGTCACCTATCTTGCGATGATAGATTACGGCACCTTTGATGTGAGCAAACTGAATCCGCGCAGTGAAATGGGCATTGACGGTATTCGCCTCGCCTTTCACAAAGAGCACAGGGATGAATCAATCGAATGGGGCAAAACCATCCTTTCAAAGGGCTATGACCTTTTCATACAGCCGATGGTCAGTATGCGTTACACGGACGAAGAATACAGGCGCCTTATTGCGGACTGCAATGAGCAGCTCGCGGGCGCGAAAGCGTTTTACATTGTGGATAGTTTCGGTCAGATGGATAACATGGCTCTGCTTCACAAGGCGGAGATTGCAGACCGGTATGTTTCATCGGAAATGAAAATCGGTTTTCACGCGCACAACAACCGCCAGATGGCCTATTCCAACGCAAGGGCTTTTGCCTCTCACAATTTCAGCCACAACATAATGCTTGACTCGAGCATAATGGGTATGGGCAAGGGCGCAGGCAATCTCTGCACCGAGCTTATTGAGGCGACTCTCGCTGAGGAGGGCAAGGTTTACGACACGAATGTAATCTACGATATGATTTCCGAATACTTTGCCCCGCAGCAGAAACTCACCCCCTGGGGCTACAGTCTGGATTACTATCTTTCCTCGCTCTATTCCTGCACGCCGAGCTACATTAAGATATTCACATCCGACAGCAGAGTGACAACGGACATCCTCGTTGACCTGCTTAAAAATATGCCGGATGAAAAAAGAGCCGCCTGCGACAGAGCCTTTGCGGCGGAATATCTGAAAAAATATTTTGACTGACGGATAATGATATGAACATACCGAACCTGCTGAAAAAAAGAGATACTGTTTACGGCATCCTCGCAATCTGGATAGTGATTTTTCACATATTCAGAAAATTCGCGGTGCCGTATATTCCGTTTGTCTCAAACATAGCGGGCCTCGGCAACATATCGGTTGATATTTTCCTCTTTTATTCGGGCCTCTGCCTCTGTCTTTCCGCGTCAAAGAACAATTATCCGGAAAACGGCTGGGGAGAATACTTCAAAAAGAGGGTGCTGAGAATCTTCATCCCGTATTTTCTGATCTGCATCCCGTTTTACATCTGGTCGGCGGTTTATGAAATATCGGGAAGCTTTATGCACAGATCCATAATTTTCTGTCTGAACTTCTCTTCTGTGAAATTCTGGCTTCAGGGCACGCAGACAACGTGGTATGTTTACGCGATAATTCTCTGCTATCTGGTTTTTCCGTTGCTTTATGGTTATCTGCGTAAAGCCGGGTCGAAAGGCAGGGTTTGCATAATCGCCGCTCTCGCCGCCTTCGCGGTATTAACAAATTATCTCCCCGTGCTCAAAAACAGCACAATCGTTTGGGCCCGTTTACCGATATTTTCAATCGGCGTTATTTCGGGCTTTGATGATCTGAAGCTTAAAAAGCCGGGCAAATTGCTTATCGTTCTTTCGGCGGCGGTCACGCTCGGCCTCGGATATCTCATCTCGCTGAGCGAGCTTTCCGAAAAGCCGTTTATCCCGAATGTTTACAGATTTCTTCTCTACATCCCGATGACGCTCGCTGTTATGGTGCTTCTTTCGACATTCGGCGGCGGAACAGGCGCGCTTGACTTTGTCGGGAGACTTTCGCTCGAAATCTATCTTGTTCACATAGCCCTTATTCACATAACAATTTACCGAGGTGTTTTTGACGCAATCGGTCTTTGGATAATAATTGCGCTTCCCGCCGCGAGTATCCTGATATCGTGGCTTGTTTCGCTGATTGAGGCACCTATTAGAAAAACTCTTACAAACCTCACGAGGGGAAAAGAAAATGAGAGCTTACACAATATTTGATGACTTTGACTCCTGTGCGGCGGCGGCACTGAGAAACGCGGGCATTGAGCTTACCGTGCATCCTCAGGGCGTGCCGAGACCGTCAAAGGAGCAGATGAAAGAAATACTCGGCGAATACGACTGCGTGATTATCGGCACGAGCCAGAAAATAGGTGAGGACGATTTTGACGCGGTGAATTCCCCCCGCATTATCGCCACGGCATCCGCGGGCACCGACCACATAAAAGTGCCCGAAGCCAAAAAAGATTTAATCACCGTTATCAACACACCGGGCGCGAATGCCGCCGCCGTAGCGGAATATACGCTCGGCTGCGCTCTCTCGTGCGTTAAGCGCTTTGATGAGGGCAACGCTCTCTACAGGCAGGGTGTTGACAATAAATCGCTGTTTGCTAAACCGCGTGAACTCAGTGGAAAGGTTATGGGCATTTTCGGCGCGGGAAAAGTTTCCGAAGCGGTCGCTGAATACGCCGCCTTTTTCGGCATGGAAGTTATCTGCTTCACACCGCACCCCGAAAACCACCCCGAAACTGCGAAATATGTGAATGAGTTTGTTTCACCCGAAAACCTCGCGGAAAAAGCGGATGTTATTTCCGTTAACCTTCCTCTGAATGACGGCACAAGGGGCATAATCTCCCGTGAGCTTATCGGCAGAATGAAAAACGACGCCGTGTTTATCAGCGTCTCGCGAGCAGAAACGGCAGACATTCCCGCGCTTTTTGAAAAGGCGAAAGCAAACAGAGGTTTTTATGTTTGCCTTGATATTGATGTTGATAAAGATCTCGCGAAAGAAGTCCCGCCCGGTTACAATATTTCCGTCACTCCGCACATAGCCGGCGGCACCGCCGAAACGAGGGTGAGAATGTTCCGTCAGGCGGCAGAGAGTATAATTGAGAGAGTGAAAAAATGAAACGCTATCTTGTAAGGTCACCTTTTGACCCTCTGAACATAAAAGAGCCCGATTGCAGTCGCTATATGTGGAAAAAATTCGCAGGCGGCAACTCGGGAAATATAGTATACGCCTACGGAGTCATGAACGCCCTTCAGACAGAGGACACTCAGATTGAATATACATACAAAACCTCTTTTTCCGATGAAGAGATTGAAAAAATAAACAGCACTTACGACGCACTCATTCTGCCTCTCGCGGACGCCTTCCGCGTAAGCTGGCAGAAGCAGCTCAAATCCCTGACCGGAGCAATCAGAAAGATGCGCATCCCCGTTGTTGTTATCGGTGTAGCGGTCAGGGCGGACTATGAGCCCGATTTTTCCGAAGGGTTTGAGTTTGATTCATTAGCTGCTGATTTTGTGCGCGCAGTTACAGCCACGGGCACGGTGCTCGGTCTCAGGGGAGAGATAACCGGCAGATACCTTGAGCACCTCGGCTTTAAGGAGGGGGAGGATTTTATCCCCATCGGTTGCCCCTCGCTCTACACCTATGGTATGGCGGTTAAAACCAGGGAGCTCAGCGAAAAGCCTGAAAAGCTGGTAATGAACACAAACGGCTATTATGATGTGGGAAGAATAAACGAATTTTTGCTAAACACAGCGAAAGCGATGCCCGGTTATTATCTCGTTCAGCAGCACGGAAGCGAGTTCAGGGATATGTATCTCGGCAGAAGATGGTTTCCTCTTTTGATAAAAAAAGGGCTTAACAGGAAAGACAAGGCCATAATAAAGGGAGATGCTCTGCAAGAATTGTACAGACAGGACAGAGTCAGATTTTTCTTTGATGTTACCTCGTGGATAAATTATATGAAGGGTTTTGACCTTGCGGTCGGCAGCAGATTTCACGGCTCAGTTGCGGCAATCCTCGCGGGCAATCCGCATGTGATACTTCCCTTCAATGCGAGGACGAGGGAACTAAGTGAATATCATCATCTCACGAGCTTAAAGCCCGGCGAGATAAAAAGCGGCACATCCGTGCTCGACTATCTTGACAAGCTTGACTTCGGCTCGTTTTACAGTCATCAGGAAGAAAACCTGAAGAGATATGTGCAATTTCTAAAAGAGAACGGACTAGAGAATATTTTTGAAAAGAAACAATCTTATGAATATGGGGAATCACCGCTTGAAAAAATGATACAGTCAAAAATGAGCGTGCCGATGAGCGAATACTGTTTTATCGTGCACGATTACGAAAGTCTCGGCGCGGCGGCAAAGCTTTCGAGAGCTGCTTCAGCTAATATAAAAGGGCTCAACCCCAAAAATCTCAGAACCGCTCTGCGGTTAGATGAGCCCTCACGGAGGAAATAATGAAACGGATTATTGTAACAGGTCATAATTTCGCTTCGCTCATAACCGTCGCGCGCTGTCTCGGCGGAGCGGGCTATGAGGCGGATGTACTCAGGGTCGGCAAAAAGACGGGAAACTTCATCAAGGATTACGGCAGATTTCCCGAGGCGAAGAGCAAATATGTCACAAGGCACGTTGTCTGCGGCGTCAAGGACCCCGAGGTTTACGCAAAAAAGCTCGTTTCGGAATTCGCGGGAGAGGACAAGGCACTCGTTATCCCGGTTGATGACGGCACAGCGGAAATAATCGACAGTCACTTTGACATCCTCAAAGAGCATTTCATCCTGCCGGAGGTTGAAGGCAGGCAGGGCGCGGTTATCGCCCTTATGGACAAGCACTATCAGAAGGGCCTCGCGAAAAAGGCAAATCTGCCCGTGCCCGAGGGTTGGTCGGTTGAGATAAAAAACAAAACATACGCCCTGCCCGAAGGCATCGCTTATCCCTGTTTTGTGAAGCCCGAGCTTCCGTTTAAGGGCAGAAAGGCGTTTATGGGCAAATGCGATACCCCGGAGGAGCTTAAAAAGATTCTCGACTCCGCCGCGGATACGCTCGACTGCCTTATGCTCGTTGAGGAGTATGTTGAGATAGAGAAGGAGTACGGCGTTGTAGGCCTCGCTTACGGTGAGGTGTGCGTGCCCGGCATAATCGAGAAAACATCGGTCGGTCACGGCTCGCAGGCGGGCGTTACGGTCTGCGGAAAGATTCACGCCCCCTCGGAATACCCGGAGCTTACGGAAAAGCTGAAAGCTTTTATGAAACTTACGGGCTTTACCGGAATGTTTGACATTGACCTTTACGAGAGCCGCGGCGAGATGTATTTTAACGAGCTTAACGTGAGAATGGGCGGCGAAGGCGCGGGCCTTCTTGCCTCGGGTGTAAATCTGCCCGGTATGTACGCGGATGCGGTAAATGGCAAAGAGATTGATTTCAACGCCGCCGCGCCGGGAATAACATTTGTAAACGAGAGGCCCCTCGCGAGCGAATACGAAGAGGGCTTCATCACAAAGAAAGAATTCAAGCGGATTATAAAGAGCGCGGACGCCGGCTGTATTTATTCGGAAGATGACCCCGCTCCCTACAAAGAATTCGGGCGCCTCGTCAGAAAGGGCGCGTTCAAGAGAGCTCTCAGTAAATGAGGATATAAGGAGAAACATATTGAAAACCAGGAAACTTAAAACCGGAAGCAGAACAACAAATTCAATGCTTAACCTTGTTACAAGTCTGGGCGGTCAGATGCTGACAACTGTGCTCAAATTTGTGACAAGGACGGTCTTTATTTATACTCTTGGCAAACAATATCTCGGAATAAACGGCCTGTTTGCCGATATTCTCACAATGCTTTCGCTCACGGAGCTCGGCATTGACACAGCCATAAACTTCAAACTCTATAAACCTCTCGCCGAAAATGACGAGAAGCGCGTGCGCGTGCTTATGAAATTCTATAAGCAGGCATACAGAATCGTGGGTGCTACAATTTTGCTTATAGGCCTTGGTTTAATTCCGCTTCTGCCGTTTCTCATAAAGGACTATGACACGCTCGAGCCCCTCGGCATAAACGCCACGCTCATCTTCATTCTCTACCTGCTTCAGAGCGTTTGCTCCTATCTTTTCTTTGCCTACCGCAGCGCGGTGATGAAGGCGAATCAGAAGAAATACATTCTCGATGTCGCGGACTATGCCGTTACGATACTCACGAATATAGCGCAGATACTTGTGCTTTATTTTCTTCGCAGTTTTGTCATTTACACAGCGATTGTCATTTTCTTCAACATCTTCAAGAATCTCGTAAACGCCGTAATCTCGCAGAAGTATTACCCGCAATTCCTCAAGAGAGAGAAAGAGAGCCTCAAGAAGGACGAAATTATCGGCCTTCTCAAAGATTGCGGTGCACTGTTTGTTTACAGAATAAATAATGTTGTCGTCAAGGCCACGGACAACCTTGTTATCAGCACCTTCCTCGGCCTCACCTGGGTCGGTCTTTATTCCAATTATCTGCTGTTCCATTCAACAATAAAGCTGTTTTTATGGAGATTGTATGAGGCCGTAAGGGCGAGCATGGGTAACCTGTTTGCCACAAATGATATTGATGTCACATATAAGTTCTTTGAAATTATGAACTATTTGACCGCTGTGTTTTACGGCACAGCGGGAATTGGCGTCGCCGTTTGCGCGAATGAACTTATAACGGTGTGGGTCGGCGAAGACTATGTTATAGCTCAGCCGTTTTCAATCCTGATGGGCATTGAAATTCTTTTCATAGGTCTTACTAACAATCTCGGTCAGATTCGCTCCGTCAGCGGCGTTTTCAGGCAGATGTGGTACAGACCTGTTATCGGCGTTGTTGTAAACATCGTTGCCTCGGTTGTGCTGGTTCAGTTTATCGGCATTTACGGCGTTATCCTCGGCACAATCATTTCACAGCTGTTTTCAAACTTCCTTGTTGACCCCTCGCTGATTATGAAATACAGTTTCAACGGCTACAAGCCCGTTTCGGCTTACTACAAAAAGAACCTGCTCTATTTGCTCGTTCTTTCCGCGATAACGGCGGTTGACATATTTATATGCAATCACGTTTTCACCGGTCACGGCTGGTTCTCGGTCATAGTTCACATTATTATAACTGGCGTGAGTGTGCCGCTTGTGATGATCGGGATTTACTGGAGAAGTCACGAGTGCAAATATCTTGTAGCCCTTTCAATCAGAACGTTCAAAAAAATTCTTAAAAAAGCCGGGCTGCTCAAATCGGCGCCGGCAGGCAAATCGGAGAATGAAAATGAAGAAGACGCCGGTCAATCCTGATAATAAAACAATACTCGTCACAGGTGCGGCGGGTTTCATAGGCGCCGCTCTCGCGGAAAGGCTGCTGCTTTCCTGCGGGGGTGTTACCGTTGTCGGCGCGGACAATATGAACCCGTATTATGACCCCTCTCTCAAGGAATACCGCCTTTCCCTTGTGCGGGATGCCGCGGAGAAATCCGGAAACACGTTTGAATTTATCCGGGGTTCAATTGATGACGCGTCTCTTATAAACGGCCTGTTTGAAAAATACGGCTTCGACATAGCCGTTAACCTCGCCGCTCAGGCGGGCGTGAGATATTCAATTGAAAATCCCGGCGCCTACATCACGTCAAACATCATCGGGTTTTTCAATATCCTTGAGGCGTGCCGCCGCTCATACGGTAACGGCAAAAAAGGTGTTGAGCATCTTGTTTACGCCTCATCTTCATCCGTTTACGGCGGCAACACGAAGGTGCCTTTTTCGGTTGAGGATAATGTTGATTCACCCGTGTCGCTCTATGCCGCCACAAAAAAGAGTAACGAGCTTATGGCTCACGCTTATTCAAAGCTTTACAATATCCCCGCGACGGGGCTCAGGTTTTTCACCGTTTACGGTGAGGCCGGGCGGCCGGATATGTTTTACTACACTGCCGCCGACAGACTTGTTAAGGGCGAAAAGATAAGCATATTCAATCACGGCAACTGCAAGCGTGATTTCACATATATCGACGATATAGTTGAGGGCGTTTTCCGCGTTATTCAGGGCGCTCCCGAAAAGGCAACGGGCGCGGACGGCCTGCCGCTCGCTCCTCACGCCGTTTACAACATCGGCGGCGGCAATCCCGAAAACCTGCTCGATTTTATAAAAACGCTTGAGGAGGCGCTCATTGAGGCGAAGGTGCTGCCCTCGGATTTTGATTTTGACTCGCGCAAGGAATTTGTGCCTATGCAGCCGGGCGACGTGCCCGTAACCTATGCGGACTGCTCCGCGCTCGAGGAGGATTACGGCTTCACCCCGCGCACCGGCATAGACGAGGGCCTTCGCAGATTCGCCCGCTGGTACAAGAAGTATTACGATAAAGAGGATTAACTATGCAGTGTGAAGAAAAGTTTGAGGAGATATACGGCAGAGAGCCCGAGGGCATCTCGTTTTCGCCTTACAGAGTGTGCCCCATCGGCGCGCACTCCGACCACAACTTCGGCAAGATAACGGGCTTTGCCATTGACAAGGGAATAAACATCGCTTTCAGCCCCAAGAGAAACGGCGTTGTGGAGCTTACCTCCCTGCAGTTTCCCAAGAGGGCTCAGTGGCATATTGATTCCGTACCCAAAGAGAAAGAGGGCGACTGGGCGGATTACCTCAGAGGAGCCACGTTTTATCTTAAAAAGAAGCATCCGCTTGAGGTCGGCCTTTGCGGCGTTATAGAGGGCAGCCTGCCCATAGGCGGCCTCAGCTCATCCGCCGCGGTTACTCTCGCTTTTCTGACCGCACTTTGCAGGGTGAACGGTATAACGCTTTCCGCAAGAGAGCTTATTGATATCGCCTATGAGGGCGAGAAGAATTATGTCGGCGTTTCCATAGGCAAGCTTGACCAGAGCTGTGAGGTGCTCTGCAAAAAGGATCACCTTCTTTATCTTGACACTCTTGATGACAGCTATGAGCTGATTCCCGACTCCCCCCGTATAAAGCCTTATAAAATCGCCGTGTTTTTCAGCGGCCTCGAGCATAATCTCGCCGGCTCAAAATACAATATGCGCGTTGACGAGCTCAAGGCGGGCGTTTACGCTCTGCAGGCATTTGCCGGGCTCGAATACGGCAAATTCAAGGATTCCGCCGCAAGGCACGTGCCCGCGGAAATTTACCGCGAATACGCGTCCAAGCTCCCCGCTCCCTGGCGCAAGCGCTGTGAGCACTGGTACACGGAGTTTGAGCGTGTGCAGAAGGGCGCCGAGGCGTGGCGCAAGGGCGACATAGAGGAATTCGGACGCCTTTCGTTTGAGTCCGGCAAGAGCAGTATCGTAAACTGGGAGTCCGGCGCGCCCGAGCAGATAAAGCTCTATGAGATTATGACGGAAACGCCCGGCATCTACGGCGGCAGATTCGCCGGCGCGGGCTTCAAGGGCTGCTGTTTCGCTCTTATCGACCCCGAATTTGAAGAAGTGATTACACGCAGAGTGAGCGAGGAATATCTCAAGGCATTTCCCGCCCTGAGCGATAAATACAGCGTGCATATCTGCGAAAGCGCGGACGGAAGCGCCGAAAGGATGTAAATATGAAATGTGTTGTTCTGGCGGCCGGCTACGCCACAAGACTCTATCCCCTTACGGAGAATTTCCCCAAACCTCTGCTAGAGATAGGGGGCAGGACGATTCTCGACTGGCTCCTCGGCGACATAGAAACCTCGGGCAGAATTGATGAATATATAGTTATCTCAAACGGCAGGTTCGCCCCTCATTTTGAGAAATGGGCAAAGCTCTCGCCTCTCAACATAAGGGTCGTAAACGACGGCACATTCACAAACGAAACCCGCCTCGGGGCGGTGAAGGATATTGTGTTTGCCGTTGACGCTCTCGGCATTGATGATGACCTGCTTGTCATCGCGGGCGACAATGTCCTGAACTTTTCTCTCAAAAAGTTTATTGACTACGCTCTCTCTAAGGGCGCATCCTGCGCTATGAGATATTATGAGAGTGACACCGCCCGGCTCAGAAAAAGCGGAGTGTCCGAAATCGGAGAAAACGACCGTCTTCTCTCTCTGGAGGAAAAGCCGTCCGAGCCGAAATCAAACTGGTGCACGCCTCCGTTTTATTATTACACAGCGGCGGATGTCAAAAAGATTCCCGCGGCTATTGAACAGGGTTGCGGCACGGACGCCCCCGGCAGCCTTGTGGGGTGGATGTGCAAAAACAGCGTTATGTACTCAATGGAGATGCCGGGCAGCCGATTTGACATCGGCAACCTCGAGAGCTATGAAAAAGCGAAAAAAGAATATAAAGGTATAACTCGCGCTTGACTTTTTGCCTCGCGGATGATATACTTCGCAATAAGATTCTGACATTAAGGGAGCACCCTGCGTGAAAGGTGAGATATAAGAAGGCTATGTGACGCAGTCCGCTTATCCGGCGCGAAACACGGCTTTGCATACTTGTATTTTACCGTATTCCTTAATTCCGGAATACGGTTTTTGTTTTTTATATGACAGAAGAAAGGGAATATTATTATGGAAAAACGTGTTGCCGTTATGGCGATTGTTATTGATGACACCTCGTCCGTTGAGGCACTTAACGCGGTTTTGCACGACTATTCTGATTTCATCATCGGCAGAATGGGCCTGCCCTACCGTGAGAGAGGCATAAGCATCGTTTCCGTCGCGCTGGATGCCCCGCAGGATACAATTTCCGCCCTTGCCGGAAAACTCGGCAACCTCGGCGGAGTGAGCGTCAAGACCGCCTACTCATCCGTTTCTTAAAATGAGAGAGCTTATTGAAAAACTAAGTGAAAACCGGTCGCTTTCACTTGCGGAATACGAGGCGCTTGTCTCGGGAATGAATCCGGAGGCTGCCGCCTTTGCCGCGAAAAAAGCGGATGAGGCGCGCCGCGCGGTCTACGGCAATAAGGTGTATATCCGCGGACTTATTGAGATCAGCAATGTGTGCAGAAACAACTGCTTTTACTGCGGTATTCGCCGCGGAAACACGGAATGCGCGAGATACACCCTCACGCCGGATGAAATTCTCGGCTGCTGTGAAGAGGGCCACGCCCTCGGCTTTCGCACTTTTGTGCTGCAGGGCGGCGAAGGAGTGTATAAGGCGGATGAAATCTGCTCTCTTGTAAAAGAGATTAAATCCCGCTTCTCCGATTCGGCCGTCACGCTTTCGCTCGGTGAGTTTTCACACGATGAATACGCCGCGATGAAAAGCGCGGGGGCGGACAGATACCTCCTGCGCCACGAAACGGCGGACAGGGAGCACTACGCCTCCCTTCACCCCGATATGGATTTTGACAACAGGATGCGCTGCCTTTACGACCTTAAGAAGCTCGGCTTTCAGACAGGATGCGGATTTATGGTCGGCTCACCCGGGCAGACGGCGAAGACTCTTGCGAAGGATTTGAAATTCATCGAGGAGTTTTCTCCCGAGATGTGCGGCATAGGTCCGTTTATTCCTCATAAGGACACGCCCTTTGCGAATGAGAGCGCGGGCACGTGTGAGCAGACAGTTTATCTCCTTTCGCTCATTCGCCTCATTAAGCCGAATATTCTTTTGCCTGCCACCACGGCGCTGGGCACAATTGACCCGTCGGGCAGGGAAAAAGGAATCCTCGCCGGCGCAAATGTTGTTATGCCAAATCTTTCGCCCCTAGGCGTCAGAGATAAGTACAAACTCTATGACGGCAAAATCTGCACGGGAGATGAATCAGCGCAGTGCATAAAATGCCTCTCTTTGCGAGTGGAAAGCGTCGGCTTTGAAATTTCATTCACCAGAGGCGACATAATTAAGGAATAATAAAAATAAAATATAATATATGAAGGTGACATTATGGCAGTGTATGACAAGAAATCACTCAAAGCAGAGGAATTCATAAATCACGAAGAAATCCTCGAAACAATCCGATACGCGCAGGAAAACAAGCACAACGAGGCGCTTATAGATGAGATTCTCGAAAAGGCAAAACCCGTGCTCAAGGGCAAGGGATATACCTGCGCGGGTCTTAATCACAGGGAGGCGAGCGTACTCCTCGCCTGCGACATTCCCGAAAAAATCGAGAAGATGTACTCGCTTGCAAAAGAGATAAAACTCGCGTTTTACGGCAACAGAATAGTTATGTTTGCGCCGCTCTATCTCTCAAATTACTGCGTAAACGGCTGTGTTTACTGCCCCTATCATCTGAAGAACAAGCACATCGTGCGCAAGAAGCTCACTCAGGAGGAAATCAGAAACGAGGTCATTGCCCTGCAGGATATGGGCCACAAGCGCCTTGCCATTGAAGCGGGCGAGGATCCCGTCAACAACCCCATCGAATACATCCTTGAGAGCATAAAGACGATTTACTCCGTTCATCATAAAAACGGTGATATCCGCAGAGTCAATGTAAACATAGCCGCGACAACGGTTGAAAATTACAGAAAGCTCAAAGAGGCGGGCATAGGCACCTATATCCTCTTCCAGGAAACTTACAACAAGAAAAGCTACCTTGAGCTTCATCCCACCGGTCCCAAGCATGATTATGACTATCATACCGAAGCAATGGACAGAGCGATGCAGGGCGGCATAGATGATGTGGGCCTCGGTGTCCTTTTCGGCCTCGAGGGCTATCAGTATGAATTCGCGGGCCTTCTTATGCACGCGGAGCATCTTGAGGCGGCGCAGGGCGTTGGCCCTCACACGATAAGCGTGCCCAGAGTAAAGCATGCGGACGATATCGACCCCAACGTGTTTGACAACAGCCTTTCCGACGAGCTCTTCAAAAAGATTATCGCATGCATCCGTATCGCCGTGCCCTACACCGGCATGATTATCTCCACAAGAGAGAGCGAAGAAGTGAGGGGCGAGGTTCTTGACCTCGGCATTTCACAGATAAGCGGCGCCTCGCGCACATCCGTAGGCGGCTACACCGAGGAGGAAAGACCGCACGACTCCGAGCAGTTTGATGTTTCCGACCAGCGCACCCTCGATGAGGTTGTAAACTGGCTTATGAAGAAAAACCACATCCCGTCATTCTGCACCGCGTGCTACCGCGAGGGCAGAACAGGCGACAGATTTATGAGCCTTTGCAAGAGCGGTCAGATACTTAACTGCTGCCACCCGAACGCGCTGATGACCCTTACCGAGTATCTTGTTGACTATGCGAGTGAGGAAACGCGCGAGAGGGGATACAAAATGATTGAATCGGAGCTTGAGAAAATCCCGAACGAAAAGGCGAGAGCAATAGCCCGCGAGAACATTGAATGCATCAAGAATTCCGACAGGCGCGACTTCAGATTTTAACGGCAGTTGACAATTCATCTCCTTTTTGTTAGAATATGCCCGTTCAATTCACATTAAGGAGATAAGATATGAGAAACAGGCTTACCCGTGTTGTTTCCGTGTTGCTTGCGGTTATATTCTCCCTTAGTGCCATGCCGGCGCTGTGCGCTTTCGCGCTCGATGAAACTCCGGACGCAGGAGAACAGCCCCCTGCCGTAACGCAGGAACCCGGAGACGGTACACCCTCCGGCGATACGCCGGCAGAAGACCCACCCGCCGACCCGCCTTCCGATCCGCCTGCGAATGATACTCCGGCAGCACCCCCGGCGCCCGTTTACGTGCCCACGGAGGAACCAAGCTCGGCAATTGAGCAGATTGTGATAGCCGGCTACAGGTACAGCGCGCGCGACAGCTATTTCTATGTTGACCAGAGCCAGGCGTGGCAGGGTAATTACGGCTATAATATGGCTTATGATCTTGTGGCGCCCTACCTTCTGCTCGAATATGATTATGTGAGAGTATTCTTCAGATATGAGGACAAGGACTGGATGATTCAGCTCTGGAAGGGTCAGTACGGTCTGCTGTTTTACGGCTGCGAGACGGGCGTTTACAACAAGCCCGCTTCGGATGATGAGGATAATGCCTTCACCACCTACTCACGCGCGAGGGACGATGACAAGCCTTTTATCCAGACCACGATGTATCACGATCCCCTTCACATCGGCAATTATGAAAGGGAGCTTACCACCCCCTACGAGCGCACCTGGTGGAGCACGGGCTTTAAGCGCGGCCACCTAACCATTGAGGAGCCCGCGAATGAACTTCGTCAGACCGGCATACTCACATTCAGAAACGAAGAGCTTGCGAATCTTTTTGCAAACGGACTTTCGGAGTGCGGCTTCGTCAGATCTTCCGACAAGTCAAATCTCGCGACCGACACCTACTGCATAGAGGGCTGCAACGTTTACTACTCGTGGCAGGATATCTCACAGGCGGAAAGCACCATGGGCATCAAAGTGGCGCTCGGCACGTCCATTTTCCTGCGTTTTACCGCGTTTATGGCGGCGCTGCTGCTGATTGCGGGCAGTCTTGCGGGCCTCGGAATGCTCATTATACTGATATAATGTAACCTTTTATATAAAAATATAATAATAAAGAAAAAAATCCTTGACGCGGAGAAAAAAGTGTGATAGTATAGTTGCACCTCTGCGCAAGGGTTTATTTTTTGCGCCCTGCGGATGCAGAGGGAGGCCTGAGCCTTAGGGCTGTTGCCTGATAAACCGCCCGTATGGCTTAAATATTCCGAAACAGGAGGTGCCGCACATGGCTGCTAACGGTAAAAGAGTTAAGGTTACACTTGCTTGCACCGAATGCAAACAGCGCAATTACAACACAATGAAAAACAAGCAGAATACTCCCGACAGGCTTGAAATGAACAAGTACTGCCGTTTCTGCAGAAAACACACCGTTCACAGAGAGTCAAAGTAAGCAGGAGGTAAACCATGGCTAAAAAAGAAATTTCTGCCGCTGAAGAAAAGGTTGCCGCCGCTGAAAAGAAACAGAGCAAGAAGGTTAAGTCCTCCGGCGAAAGCAAGCTTTCAAAGGCCGGCAAGGGCATCAAGAAATGGTTCAAGGATCTCAAGGGCGAAATCAAAAAGATTGTCTGGCCCGATGCCAAGACCGTTGCCAAATCCACACTCGTGGTTCTTGCCGCTGTTGCTGTCTGCGCGGTTGCGATTTTTGCGGTAGATCAGCTTCTCTCATTCGCGCTTTCACTTCTTGAGCGTGCCGCCCAGAAGATCGGCGGAACAGAAGAGGTTACAGCCGCTGCCGAGGGAGCGATTATCACTTTACGCAATTTCTTCGCTGCTTGACAGAGGGGGATAAAACATGTCCGTTGATACAAGATGGTACGTTATCCACACCTACTCAGGCTACGAAAACAAGGTTAAGAGCAATATAGAAAAGATTGCCGAAAACCGCAAGATGCAGGATAAAATCCTGGAAGTCAAGATCCCCGTGGAAATAGTTGAAGACGCCGAGTCCGGCAAGGAAATCGAGCGCAAGCTTTTCCCCGGTTACGTGCTTGTCAAGGTTGCGGTGGAGTTTGATAAAGACAACCGCCCCAAGATGAGCGACGAAACCTGGCTCCTCATCAGAAACACCAGAGGAGTTACGGGATTTGTAGGCCCCGAAAACAAAGCGATACCTCTCACAGACGAAGAAGTTATCAGGCTCGGAGTTGAGAAGAGGGTTGTTGAAGTATCCTACAACGTAGGCGACACCGTCAATATCGTAGACGATATGTTTGACGGCTTTTCGGGCGTCGTTCAGGAGATTGACCTTGACAACAATTCAGTCAAAGTCACCGTCTCCGCACTCTTTGGTAAGGAAACCGTAGTTGAGCTTGAGCTTGACCAGGTTGAGCTTGCCGAATAATCACGGTAATTTGAGGGCACTGCCCCTTTCAAATTCAGCGCATTTGCGCAGTCCGTCCCGCTTCGGGAAGGGCTTCGTGGGAGGAGCCTCAGAGCTCCGCAATTCACCACATTTTATTGGAGGTTATTTTTATGGCACAGAAAGTTATCGGCTTTATCAAATTGCAGATTCCCGCCGGCAAAGCCACTCCGGCTCCCCCTGTAGGCCCCGCACTCGGTGCCCAGGGTGTCAATATTATGGCATTCACCAAAGAATTCAATGAGCGTACAAAGAACGATATGGGTCTGATTATCCCCGTAGTTATCACGGTTTACGCAGATCACTCCTTCACGTTCATCACCAAGACCCCTCCTGCCGCCGTTCTTATCAAGAAGGCCTGCGGTATTGAGAGCGGTTCAGGCGTTCCCAACAAAACCAAGGTTGCAACCATCACAAAGGACCAGATCAAAGCCATAGCAGAGACAAAGATGAAGGATCTTAACGCCGCATCCATTGAAACCGCTATGAGTATGATAGCCGGCACTGCCCGCAGCATGGGCGTTGTCGTAGCCGATTGATTGCAAACTGTGGGAGGAAAAATCCGATTAACCACATGATTTTGGAGGAATAATTAACATGAAACATGGTAAAAAATACAATGAGAGCGCAAAGCTTGTTGACAGAGCAACGCTCTATGATCCCGCAGATGCGATGGCACTTGCAGTAAAGACCGCAAGCGCAAAGTTTGACGAAACAGTAGAAGTTCACGTGCGTCTCGGCGTTGACTCCCGTCACGCTGATCAGCAGGTCCGCGGCGCCGTAGTACTCCCCAACGGAACAGGCCGTTCCGTGAGAGTTGCCGTTTTTGCCAAAGGCCCCGAGGCCGATGCAGCTACCGCAGCAGGTGCTGAAATAGTCGGTGCGGAAGACCTCGTAGCAAAGATTCAGGGCGAAGGCTTCATGGACTTTGACGTTTGTATCGCGGCACCCAATATGATGGGTCTTGTAGGCCGTCTCGGTAAGGTTCTCGGCCCCCGCGGTCTTATGCCCAGCCCCAAGGCAGGTACTGTTACTCCCGACGTAGCCAAGGCAGTTACAGAAGCCAAGGCCGGTAAGATTGAGTACCGTCTTGACAA
>DBWO01000050.1:0-788 GCA_002309055.1 Ruminococcaceae bacterium UBA1236 | reverse complement strand
AGGGTCAGTACATCCGCTCCTGCGTGCTCGCCACAACTATGGGCCCCGGCGTCAGAGTAAACTTCAACAAAATCGGAGCTGCCGAGGCATAAAAAATCCTTGACACATTGAAAAAACTGTGTTAAGATAACTGCACTGTTCTTTTTTAAGACAGCAGGTGCTTTAAGCACAAAGGTTCATAACCGCCTGCCGAGAAAGGAATCCGTAAAACCGATATATGGTCATTTACGCCCTTTCCCGTCTTGCGGAAAGGGCTTTTATATTGTTAAAAATCCTTATGGAGGTGAAATAAAGAAATGCCAAGTGAGAAAGTTTTAGAGCAAAAGAAGCAGATAGTTGCGGATCTCGCCGAAAAACTTAAGGGCTCGGTAGCAGGCGTAGTTGTTGACTACAAAGGCATCAACGTTGCTGATGATACCGCACTGCGTAAAGAGCTCCGTGAGGCAGGTGTCAAGTACTCCGTAGTAAAGAACACCCTTCTCGGTCTCGCGGCAAAGGACGCAGGTCTTGACGACCTGGGCAAGGTTCTCGAAGGTACCACGGCTATCGCCATCAGTGCTGAGGATCACACCGCGGCCGCAAGAATCCTCTCCAAGTTTGCAGGCACACACAAAAACTTCTCCATCAAGAGCGGCTACCTCGAGGGCGACGTTATCGATCTTGCCACAATCGAGAGTCTTGCAAAGCTCCCCACCAGAGAAGTACTCCTTGCTACCGTTTGCAACGCGTTCAACGCTCCCATTTCAGCTTTTGCCCGCGCAGTTCAGGCTATAGTTGACAAGGGCGGC
>DBWO01000013.1:831-26907 GCA_002309055.1 Ruminococcaceae bacterium UBA1236 | reverse complement strand
GTGTGGTTTTACAATACAAAAAAAGAGCAACCGGAAAGGTTGCTCTTTTTGTTATGGTTAAAATATTGCATTACATAAGCGCCAGGCCGTAGATAATGCCTGTGGCTACTATACTGACGATGGTGTTAACGATAAAGCCGACAAGCGCGCCCTTGCCGGCGGATTTTGCTTTCTGAGGATATGTGCTGTTCCAGGTGAGATAAAGAATAAGGCCTAACAGAGGGATGAAAAAGCTTGCGACCGCAATACCGGTGCTTGGAGCATCATCGGGCGCGTATGCCCTCTGATACTGTTGCTGATAGCCGTACTGCTGATTCGGATACTGCTGATACTGCGGATTAGCATACTGCTGCTGATAGCCGTACTGCTGACCGGGATTCTGCCGATACTGGGGATTTGCATACTGCTGCTGATATCCATACTGCTGATTCGGATACTGCTGATACTGCGGGTTAGCATACTGCTGCTGATAGCCGTACTGCTGATTTGTATTCTGCTGAACGGGGGCCTGCTGAAATTGGGGCGTCTCTTCCGCGCGATTAAGGACGTTTCCGCATTCCGCGCATATTACCGCGCCGCTTTCATTTTCAAATCCGCACACATCGCATATCTGTCTGCTCATTGTGTTTCTCCTTTTTCATTAGTAAATTTTCCAATTAAGTCGGAATATGAGTTTAAGTATTTGCTTTGGTTTCGCAATAAACACAGCGGTAGATTTTCTTTTCGGGATCGGTGAGCTTGAAAATGTGATCAAGCTCCTGCTCGATGGAAGTAATGCACCTGGGGTTTTTGCACCTGAGCACATTGGTGAGTGTTAAAGGAAGGTCAACCGTGCGTTTGTCGATAAGCTTACCGTCTTTGATAAAATCGAGCGTAACGCCCGGGTCAACATAACCGATAACATCGAAATCCATGGGGATATCCGCGTCGATTTTTATAATATCTTTTTTGCCCATTTTGCGGCTGTGAACATTTTTGATTATAGCGACCGAGCAATCAAGCTTGTCAAGGCCGAGCAGGTCATAAAGCTGCATTCCGCAGCCTGCGGTGATATGGTCGATAACAACGCCGTTCTGAATTGAATCAATATTCATCTGCCTGCCTCCTCAAGAAGTTTCAGTATAAGTGCCATACGGATATATTTGCCGTTGAGCGCCTGCCTGAAATAGCACGCTCTCGGGTCATCGTCAACCGCAGTTGAAATTTCGTTGACTCTGGGCAGCGGATGCATTATGCTCAGATCCGCCTTGGCGTTCGCGAGTTTCGGCATATCAAGAATGTAGCTGTCCTTAAGTCTTAAATAATCTTCCTCGTTGAAGAATCTTTCTCTCTGAACCCTTGTCATATAGAGGATATCGAGATCCGGCATAACCTCCTCAAGGTCGGTTGTCTGCACGTAGGGAATACCCTTCTCTTTTATGGCGTCTTTCTTGACATAGCTGGGAAGCTTAAGCTCGTGCGGAGAGATGAGCACGAACTTGATGCCCTGATATCTGGACATAGCCGAGATCAGGGAGTGCACGGTTCTGCCGAACTTAAGGTCACCGCAGAAGCCGAGGGTGAGGTTATTGAATCTGCCCTTTTCCCTGTAAATCGTAAGCAGGTCCGTAAGGGTCTGTGTGGGGTGATTGTGGCCGCCGTCACCGGCGTTTATAACCGGGATTGAAGCACTTCTGGCAGCAACGAGAGGCGCGCCCTCCTTGGGGTGGCGCATCGCGATTATGTCCGCGTAGCAGCTTACTGTTCTGGCAGTGTCGGCAACGCTTTCGCCCTTTGCCGCGGATGAGCTGTTCGCCTCCGAAAAGCCGAGCACGGAGCCGCCGAGCTCGAGCATTGCGGCCTCAAAGCTGAGGCGGGTCCTTGTGGAAGGCTCATAGAAGAGGGTCGCAAGTTTTTTATAACGGCAGGCCTCTCTGTATTTATCGGGATTCGCGATAATATCGTTTGCTTTGGCTATGAGCTCGTCAATTTCCTCAACCGATAAATCGAGGATGTTAATCAGGCTTTTCATCTGGCGCCTCCTATCCAGCTCTCATCGGAAGGATTGTTTCTGAAGGCGATGAGCTTCGCTATATCTTCCTGCTTTATATAATTTTCTTCCGCCGCAACCTCGGCAATCACATCAAAGTTTGTGAGCGAGATGTTTTTAACATTGGCTTCAGCCAGGCGGTCAATGCCCTTCTGCATGCCGTAAGTAAAGATTGACACAATGCCGAGCACCTCTGCTCCTGCTTCGCGGAGAACGTTGACAACCTCTATAACGCTGCCGCCTGTTGAGATGAGATCCTCAACCACAACAACCTTCTGCCCTTTTTCGAGCTTTCCTTCAATCTGATTGCCTCTGCCGTGGTCCTTGGCGCCCGAGCGCACATAGCCCATCGGCATACCGAGGATGTGGCCGGTAATGGCGGCGTGAGCGATACCGGCGGTGGATGTGCCCATAAGCACCTCGCAGCCGGGGTAATTCTGCTTTATGGTTTCTGCAAGTGCGTTCTCAACATCGTTTCTCACTTCGGGAGCGGTGAGAGTGAGGCGGTTGTCGCAGTAAACCGGGCTTTTGATACCGCTCGCCCAGGTGAAGGGCTCCTCAGGCCTGAAAAACACTGCTCTGATGCTCAGCAAACCTTTCGCGATTAATCTCTGGGTTTCTGTCATGGTCTCTTTACCTCTCTTTCAGTCAACAAATTCTCTTACGCATCTTTCATATGCCGCAACGGGGTCTTGCGCGGCTGTTATGGGTCTGCCGACAACGATGTAGTCGGAGCCCTCAATTTTTGCCTGGGCGGGAGTCATAACACGTTTCTGGTCGCCTATATCTCCGTCTGCGAACCTCACACCGGGCGTTACTGTCAGGAAATCACTGCCGCAAACGGAATGGACTTTGCCGGCCTCGAGCGGCGAGCAGACAACTCCGTCAAGCCCTGCCTTTTTGGCGTTGAGCGCATAATGCATAACAACTTTATCTATCGGTTCATTTATGAGCAGATCTTTCTGCATGCTTTCGCTGTCCGTTGATGTGAGCTGTGTGACGGCAATGAGGAGGGGCCTTGTGCCGTCCTCCCTTGTGAGGCCCTCAAGCGCCGCCTCCATCATGCGGATGGTGCCCGAGGCGTGAAGGTTGCAGATATCAACATCGAGCGACGAGAGCACAGACATTGCTTTTTTTACCGTATTGGGAATGTCGTGAAGCTTTAAATCCAGAAAGATTTTGTGCCCTCTCTTTTTTATTTCCTTAACGATTGAGGGGCCTTCCGCGTAGTAAAGTTCCATACCGATTTTGACAAAAGGTTTTCTGCCCTCGAATTTGTCAAGAAATTCGAATGTTTTTTCTGCCGAGGGAAAATCGCAAGCAACGATTACGTCCTTACCCATTGTGTGCACCTCCGATTATATCTTCAAGCTTTTCTATGCCGTATTTTTTCATTACCGCGGGCAGATTTTCGATGATGTTTTTGCAGGCAAAGGGGTCAACGAGGTTGGCCGCGCCCACCTCGACAGCTGTCGCGCCCGCGAGCATCATTTCAATCACATCCTCCGCGCGGGATACGCCGCCCATGCCGACTATCGGGATATTGACCGCCTCATAGACCTGATAAACCATTCTCAGGGCGACGGGCAATATTGCGGGGCCCGAAAAACCGCCCATTTTATTGGCTATGACAGGTTTTTTCGTCTTCAGGTTAATCCTCATACCGAGAAGGGTGTTGATGAGGCTTATGCCGTCTGCTCCCGCCTCTTCGCAGGCTTTTGCTATTGAAGCAATATCGGTGACATTTGGCGAGAGTTTGACTATAACCGGCTTTGAGGTAACGGCCTTAACAGCCCTTGTAACCTCTGCCGCCGCTTCGGGCGAGGTGCCGAAAGACATACCGCCGCCGTGCACATTGGGGCAGCTGACATTCACTTCGAGCCAGCCGACGGCTTCTTCCCTGTCAAGCTTTTCGCAGGTGTAAGCATAATCCTCAACGGAGAAACCGCTTACATTTGCCATAACCTTTTTGTGAAAGACTTCAGTGAGCTTTGGAATTTCTTCCGATATAACCTTTTCAACGCCCGGATTCTGAAGGCCCACGGCGTTTATCATGCCGCAGTTACACTCCGCGATACGTGGAGTGGGGTTGCCGAAACGCGGATCCCGGGTAGTGCCTTTGAAGGAAAATGTGCCGAGCATATTTATGTCGTAAAGTTCGGCGAATTCGTACCCGAAGCCGAATGTACCGGAAGCGGGAATCACAGGGTTTTCAAGGATTTCTCCGCAGAGGTTTACTCTCATTTCCGCCATAAGATTTCCTCCTTAGTAAGTACGGGGCCTTCTTTGCATATGCGCTTATAACCCGTGACGGTTTTGCATGAGCAGCCCATGCAGGCGCCGAAGCCGCATCCCATTCGCTCCTCAAAGCTGAACTGGCCGCTTGTTTCAGATGCGGCGTAAACCGCTTTAAGCATCGGCTCGGGGCCGCAGGTGTAGAAATATGTGCAGCCGCTTTCCATCGCGGCGGTGACAAAGCCCTTTATGCCGTAACTTCCGTCCGCTGTAGTCACGCTGACCTTCACGCCGAGAGCTTTGAATTCCTCCTCGCAGAAGATTTCGCTCTCTGTATTGAATCCGAGGATAACAGAGACCTCTTTGCCCTCGCTTATAAGCTTTTTGGCGAGCATATAAAGAGGGGGCACGCCTACTCCCCCGCCGATAAGCAGAGGCCTGTTGCCCGAGAGGGAGGTATCATATCCGTTGCCGAGGCCCGTAAGCACATCAAGGCGCTCGCCTCTTGTCATCCGGCTCATTTTTTCCGTGCCCTCACCGACAACTTTGTATATGATTGTAACTGTGCTTTCATCCGCATCATAAACGGATATAGGTCTGCGCAGATAAAGACCGTCTAGCAGTATATTGATAAACTGCCCCGGTGCGGTTATGGCGGAAGTGTCGCCCTCAAGCACCATTCTGTATACATCCGCGGTGAGCGCGGCATTTGATACGACTGTAAAAAAGGATTGTTTCATCATTTACCTCACACTGATTTATATGCTGTTTCGCCGTTAAGCACCGTAACCTTGCAAACGCCCGAAAGCTTTTTGCCCTCAAACGGCGTCGCCCTGCCTTTTGAAAGGAACTCACCGGGATTAACAGTGTACTCTTCATTGAGATTCCACACGGTGAAGCCTTTGTCGGGCTTTAAGCCGAAGCGTTTGCGGGGATTTACGCAGATAAGGTCGACGAGCTTATCGAGCGTGATAACGCCGGTTTTAACAAGGCCGGTGTAAAGCGAGGAAAAAGCGGTTTCGAGCCCGACTATGCCGAAAGCGCTGCCCGCGAGGCCCTTTGACTTCTCCTCCTCAGAGTGCGGCGCGTGGTCCGTGGCGATAATATCTATTGTGCCATCCTTAATTCCATCAATAAGCGCGAGGCGGTCCTCACGGCTTCTGAGGGGCGGATTCATCTTGAACCTGCCGTCTTCCTGCAAGTCGTTTTCATCAAGAAGCAGGTAGTGCGGAGCCGTCTCACAGGAAACGTTTACTCCGCGGGCTTTCGCCTGCCTTATGAGGTCAACGCTCTCTTTGCAGGAAATGTGGCACACGTGATAGGCGCACCCCGTTTCTTCCGCGAGGGCGATATCGCGCTCAATCTGTTTCCATTCGCTCTCGGAGCAAATACCCTTATGCCCGTTTTCAAGGCAGTATTTACCGAGGTGAATGTATCCGCCATTCAAAAGGGAATTTACTTCGCAGTGGGCAACTATCATTTTGCCGAGCGACTTTGCCTTGAGCATGGCGGAGCGCATCATCTCTTCGCTCTGCACTCCTCTGCCGTCATCCGAAAAAGCAACCACCTTACTTGCCATCGAATCCATATCGGATAGCTCCTTGCCCATTTCGCCCACGGTAATAGCGCCGTAGGGGACAATGTTAACGACAGAGTCGATATTTATGATTGAAAGCTGAAGTGAGAGGTTTGAGCGGCAGTCCGGCACGGGCTTAAGGTTCGGCATGGTGCAAACGGTGGTGTAGCCGCCGTGAGCCGCCGCCATTGAGCCGGTGCGGATGGTTTCTTTATAAAACAATCCCGGCTCTCTGAAATGAACGTGAACATCACAAAAGCCGGGAAAGACAATAAAGTCATCTGTATTGAAATTGTAAAAAGAGGGGTCGACAGCAAGGCATTTGGAAAAAGCTCCCAGTGCCGTCTTGGTGAATTCATTCTGATGGATAACAGCCTTGATACCGTTCATAGTTTTCCCCCGCTTAGAAAAAAGAAAAAATCCTGCCGGAATGCGGCAAGATATGCAAAAGCGCCGGGCCCGCGCAGAGCAGGAGCCCGAAGACTTTTACGGGAGAGAAGCGTTGTTTCCCTCAAACTTTGCCAACATATCCGTATAGTCCTGTATTAAGTTGCGATAACTTTTATCGCTGATTTATTGTAACATTTTCACCCGCGTTTTGTCAAGGCGGTTTTGAGGAAAATAAGGGGAATTTTTGAGAATGAAAAGGAGTTTCACATTAAAATGAAACTCCCTTATAATTACTTATTATAATCCTGTTTTCTCCGCGATATATTTTCTGGCGAGGCAGGCGTACTCGTAGGGATTTGCTTTCGCGGGGTCCTGCTCGGCCTCTACGACCACCCAGCCCTCATAATCGTTTTCGGCAAGGATATCGAAAACGGGAGTGAAATCAAAGTCGCCGTCGCCGGGCACGGTGAAGGAACCGGCTCTGACGCAGTCAAGGAAGCTCCAGCCCTTTTCTTTGCCTTCGGCTATAACGTCCTTACGCACACTCTTGAGGTGAACGTGCTTGATTCTCTTGACATATTTTCTGAGAACACCGATTGCGTCTTCGCCGCTGAATGCGAGATGACCTGTATCATAGAGCAGATAAACGAGGTCGGGGTCGGTGATTTCCATAAGCTTGTCAATCTCGGCCTCAGTCTGAACGCCTGTGCCCATGTGATGATGGATTGTAAAATACATACCCTTTTCTTTCGCGAGGCGGCCCATTTCGTTGAAGCCCTTTCTGATGAGCTCCCACTGCTCGTCCGTATAGACGGGCTTATCGCCGAAGATGGACTTGCTTGTGCCCTGAATGGAGTTGCCCTGCTCGGAAGCGCCTATAACTCTCGCGCCGAGGTCATAGAGGAAATCTCTGTGCTTAATGAATGCTTCTATTGTCGCCTCGTAGCCGTCCGAAAGGAGGAGGGACGAGAACCAGGCGTTGCATATCTGAAGACCTCTGACATCAAGCTTGTGTTTGAGAGTCGCAACATCCTTGGGGTACTTGTTGCCTATTTCGCTGCCTTTGAAGCCGCTGAGAGCCATTTCGCTCACGCATTGCTCAAAGGTGTTCTCCGCGCCGAGATCGGGCAGGTCGTCATTTGTCCACGCGATGGGAGCTATAGCGAGTTTCACTTTGTCTTTATTGAGCATACCGGTAACCTCCGATTAATATAATCTTGCTTTTTTGATATTTGCCTGAAGATCCGCGTAAGCCGCCTGTACGGTGGGGCTCTCGCTCACTTCCGCAACGCCGACTCTCCACCAGGCGTCATATCCGTCGCTCATACTCTTATGTGCAACCTTAATGTCAAACAGGCAGGGAACGGTCTGTTTCTTAGCGTCAACAAGGGCGGCCTTAAGCTCGTCCACATTGCTCACGGAATATGCCTTGCAGCCGTAACCCTCTGCAATCTTCGCGAAGTCAATAGGAACAAGATCTCCGTCAAGGAAGCCTGTTTCGGGGTTTCTCGCCTGGAATCTTGTGCCGAATGTGGGAGTACCCTGGTTGTTCTGAAGGTTTTCAATGCAGCCCCAGCCCTGGTTATCAAAGAGCATCACATTTATCTTCATATTTTCCATAACGGCGGTGTAGAGCTCGGAGTGAAGCATAAGGAATGAGCCGTCGCCGCACATGGTGTAAACTTCTCTGTCCGGCTGAGCAAGCTTTACGCCGAGTGCGCCGCAAATCTCATAACCCATACACGAAAAGCCGTATTCAACGTGATATGTGCCGGGCTTTGTGGACCTCCAGAGCCTCTGAAGGCAGCCGGGAAGTGAGCCGGCTGAGCCGACAACGATATCATTGCCGTCCATAAACTTGTTGATTTCGCCGAGCGCTCTGGTCTGTGAAAGAGCGTTTTCAAGCTCAACGCTGTAGTTGCGGTCAACCTCAGTTGTGTAAGAACCCTTAACCTCTGCAATTCTGCCGCCCCAGGCTGCTTTATAACTGCCGGCAAGAGCTTCATCTATCGCCTCAAGGCCCTGCTTTGCATCCGCTATAACGGAGAAAGCGTCCATTTTGAAAGCGTCAAATGAGCTTACGTTGATTGAAAGCATGCGTACGGAAGGATTCTGGAAACCCCATTTTGAAGCGGTGGTGAAATCCGTAAGCCTTGTACCGACGGAAATAATGAGGTCCGTCTCTTTTGAAAGTGCGTTAGCCGCCGCGCCGCCCGTTACGCCGATACCGCCGAGGTTAAGCGGGAAATCCCAGGGAATATTGCCTTTGCCCGCCTGTGTTTCGCCGATGGGTATATCATACTTCTCGGCAAAGGCCGCAGCGGTATCCCAGGCATCAGAATATGTAACGCCGCCGCCGACTATCATAAGGGGCTTTTCGGCGGATTTTATCATCTGCACAGCCTCGCTGATTTCACGGGCGGTGGGGATTCTTCTGTCAATATACCATACTCTCTTCTGAAGGAAATAATCGGGATAATCAAACGCTTCGCCCTCAACATCCTGAGGCATTGCAAGGCAGACGGCACCCGTCTCGGCAGGATCGGTGAGAACTCGCATGGCATTGATTGCCGCGGTCATAAGCTGTTCGGGCCTTACGACTCTGTCCCAGTATTTGCAGACCGCTCTGAAAGCGTCATTTGAGGTGATGGTGTAGTTATAAGTCTGCTCAACCTGCTGAAGCACAGGATCCGGCTGGCGGCAGGCAAAAGTATCGCCGGGCAGAACAAGCAAAGGAATTCTGTTGGCTGTGGCAGTGCCGCAAGCGGTGACCATATTGAGAGCGCCGGGGCCGATAGAAGATGTGCAGGCGATTATCCTGCGTCTTCTGCTCTGCTTGGCAAAAGCCATAGCGGCGTGAGCCATACCCTGCTCGTTATGGCCCTGATAGAATTTCAGGCTGTGGCCGCCCTGCTCGAGAGCCTGGCCTAAGCCTACAACGCATCCGTGGCCGAAAATGCCGAAGATGCCGTCAACAAATTTTGTTTCAACACCGTCAAAGCTGACATACTGATTGTCAAGGAATTTGACGAGAGCCTGTGACATTGTTAATTTCATTTTATTCTCCTCTGCTGTTATTACTTTTCGGGTGGCCAGAAATCTTTTTCTTTTTCGGGGTCGGTAACCCAGAGATGTTCGTCAACGAAAACGGGAGTGATGTAGGGATTGCCCTCAAGGTGCCTTATGCCCCAGTAATACCACATGGCGTAGCCGGGGGCGGTGGTCTGCGGATGAGTCTCTTTGTCGCAGATGAACACGGTGGAATTATGGTGGGTCTTTGCGACCTCTTCACCGAGTTCGGCAAATCCATAACCGTTTTCGGGCAGGAATCTGTAAAAATATATCTCGGGCTGGGGATGCCAGTGAGGCGGATAGCTTGACCATTTGCCGGGGAATCCTATAACCTCGCCCATAACCATATTTGAGTAGGGAGCGGTTGAATAATCGATAACCGTTCTGACTATTCTTGTGGAGGCCTCACGCATTGTGCCCGCGCCTCTGTTCTCGTTTCTGCACTCCTCGGGGAGCCAGAGCTTTGAGGGGAAGGTGTTAGGATTATCGGTGCGCTGGATAATGATTTCAACATCCGAGAGCGCGGTGAACTTCACCTCAACATCATTGGCAACGTGAAGAATATAGGGGCAGTAGTCAAAACAGTTGGGCCTGTCGGCCTCAACTTTGTTGCCCTCCCATTCAAAGATGAGCTTGCCGTTTATGAGAAGATATCCTCTTTCAAGAGGAAGTTTTTCGGTGTAAACATCGCCTTCCTTAAGCTTGAGAATGCCGAAATCCATGAGACTGTTGACTTCTTTGTCGTCCATAGTGGTGATTTCGGTGTAACCGTAATCAAAGCTGCGGGGGCCCAAGATATGCTTTTTGCTCATTGTATCATTTCCTTTCTGTATCACTCAGCCGGCTTTGAATCGCCGAACTTTCTTACACATTCGCCGGGATAATCCGGCACACAGTCCGCAGAGCGCACCATATAGGTATCAATCTCACCGGGTGTGTTTTCCTTTACCTCGATGACTCTGCCGCCTCTTAAATCGTCGTCACAGTAGCAATCGTACGAAATGCCGCCGTCCATTGCGAGGCGTATGTTGCAGTAATCGCCCTCAAAATCATTTATATGGTCGTGCCCGCAGATGACCGCCTTGATCTCTCCCCTCTCAACGAGAGCGTTGAAAAGGCCTGAATTGAACGGACCGCAGCCGACCGCTTCGCGCCGTGTTCCTTTGTAATAAGTCTGCGCGGTATTCTTGTAAAGCACAATGAATTCGGGAAGAGGAATATGAAAAGCCATAATGCCGGGCACCTTTTTGCCGGCGAAGGCGTTAATCTCCTCAGATGAATTCCAGTACCACATAATCTGGTTGAATCTTATCGAATCATAACGGCTGAACGGATAGAGCGGATCGGGCAGATTGAAAAACCAGGGATCGGTTTTGAGCCCGAATTCATTTATGTAATCGCCCATGCCGTCGTGAGAATCAAGCCCCCACACATTGAAAACGATGTCGTCCGACGTTTCGCTCTTAATCGGCAAAACGTAATTTGCGGTGCCGGCAACATCATCGGGGCCGGTCTTTGAAACGCAGTATTCAAAGCTCTCGTAAACTTCCTCCTGCATTTCGTTGAGAAGGCCTCTCTCATCGTCATGATTGCCGAAAACGTGAGCCCAGGGAATTTTGCGCTTTTCTATCGGGGCAACAACATCGGCGAGATAGGCGCGGAAGGTTTCCGCGTCGGTAACCGCAGACCGCCAGCCGACATCGCCCAGAAGCATCACGAGATCGGGCTGAACCTTTTCGATGATTGCATCAAGGTCCCTTGTGAGGCGCAGGTCGTAATTCTCTATGCCGTGAAGGTCGGAAAAAGTGAGCACACGGAATTTGCCGTCTTTAAAACGCAAGGTGTGCCTCAGACTCAGATTTTCTTCCAGTCTTGTCATAAAATCCCGCCTTTCCTTTCTATAATATCAAATTGAGATAGATAATTCAAGGAAAAATATATAATAAGACAGTATATTTTATTTGGAATCACCTTTATATCTTCAGTAAACAGGCGCAAAAAAGCCCTGTATCTCATACAGGGCTCAAGACATTATGAAATTGTTACTGTTGCTGTGAATTCACCTACTGCCCAGCAGTTGTCGTCGTTGAAGACCACGGGAACGGTTACCTCGCCTGAGTCGCCGGCTTTGACTGAGCTCAGGTCCGCGTGGAAGTTGGTTTCATCAAGGCGGATATCGGCGACTTTGTCGGAGCTGCCCGCTATTGTGACACCGGGGAAATCCGGCTGAACGGATTCAACTGTGATGCCCTCGGGCAGATTGATGCAGTCAATCTTTTCGGGCGCCTCAAGCACAACAGTTTTAACATCGGCGGCTTTGACAATGACGGTGAATTTTTCGGTGCCGTCAAGGATGACGCAGCCGTTGTTTTCTATTTCGGACGCTTCAATCTCAAACTTGTTTTCGCCCGGCCAGAGAGTTGAGAAATCAATCTTTTTGACCGTCAGGGCGGTCATTGACTCAATGCGGCTCTGGGGTATGCCGAGCTTTACGGACGAGGGGGAAACCGTGTAGCTGAATGATGCCGACTCGGAGTAAAGCGAGGGCCTACCGGTGAAGCTGACCGATGTGCCGAGAGTTACCTCTTTATAAATCGGCACGGTAACGTCAACACTGCTGAGCTCAACCGAGCTCTGAGACTTGCGGAAGGTGATATAGTTGAAGTTTACGCTCGAGGTTGTGACGGCGGTTATGTCGGTATTAACAACCTGGGTTTCGGTAACCTCGCCTTCAATCTGTACACGCGCCTCAAGGCCGGTGATTTTTCTCAGCTCGGATTCGGGGCCGGTGACAAGAACCTGTTTGGCTGAAACAAAGGCGTCGCCAGTAACATAACCCGCGGGCACAAACGAGCCCTCATTGGTGATTACCGGCTCAACGGCAAATTCCTCCTGTGCCTCGTAATCGAAATAAACGGTGATGTTGGAGCTTGAAATAGAGTTGAGCGTAACATCGCTGTTGCTGCCGCTGTAGCTCACGTCAAGGCGGAGAGAATAAGTGCCCGCGCCCGTTACGGAGCTTGTATTCGCGACAACGGAGATGCTGTCCTTGAAATCATCCGATTCAACCACAAGGCGTCTGCCCGTTACTGTGACATCAACCTTGAAGTCACTCTCGCCGAAGGGCGTTAGACCGAGGCTTGTGTTAATTGACGCATAGTCAACAGTTACGGGTATATCGGTTATGGTGACGGTGGTTTCGGGACTTAGCTCAACGGTTACAACAAGCCATATTATCACCGCAAGCACAAAACAGATTACGGCAAGAATCTTGTTGTTATATAAAATTTTCCGGGTAAATTTACTCAGTTTTTCCATCTTTTTTCTTACCCTTTAACAATTTTTTTGCAAATCTGTTTTCATCATTACCGGAATCCTCGATGAATTCGCTCAGGAGCTTTTCTCTGAGTTCAATGCCGGTAAAGTTTCTGTAAAGGCGGCCTGACTGCGCAATTGAAATGGCGCCCGTCTCTTCGCTGACTACCACAACAACGGCATCGCTCTGCTCGCTCATACCGATTGCGGATTTGTGCCTCGTGCCGAGGTCCGAAGGTATATCCGTCCTCTTAGTGAGGGGTAAAACGCATCTCGCGGCAATCAGACGGCCGTTTCTGACTATCGCCGCGCCGTCGTGAAGGGGCGAATTCGGGAAGAAGACGTTGCCTATAAGCTCGTTTGTGATGCTCGCGTCAATTGCGGTGCCGTTATTAACAATATCGTCAAGGAAAACGTTCTTTTCCATAACGATGAGCGCGCCCGTTTTGGTGGAGCTCATATTCTCAACAGCTTCGCAGATTTCGCCGATGGCGTTTTTGACCGTTTCCTGTGTTTCGCTCGAATAATCTTTAAAGAGGGATTTCAGCGAGAGTCTGCCGTTGCCGATTCTGCCGAGATTGGCGAAAAACTGCCTTATCTCCTGCTGGAAAACAACTATGAGGATGATAATGATATACTGCCATACGGACCTGAAAATGTAGTTACTCGCCTGCATTTGAAAAATGGATGTCATAGCGAAGGCAATGAGCAGGAAAACAAGGCCTTTCAGAAGCTGATACGCTCTGGTATCCCTGACAAGCCTTATTCCGTAAAACAATATGAAAAATACAAACAGGATGTCGAGCAAATCCGACGGCCTGAAACTCAGAGACGACAAATCCTTGAAGAAATCGCCTATATCACTGAAAAATCCCATTGAAACTATTCCCTCTTTTTATCCTTGAAAAGTATAATATCACAACAAAAAATTCAAATCAATTTATCGGCGCAGTGTTTACAAAAAGTTAACTTGATTTACCGCTTCAGTTTTCGATAAGAACGCTTGCGAGAGCTGAAATTCCGAGCCCTTCGCCTGTGAATCCGAGCCCTTCCTCGGTGGTTGCCTTAACGCTCACGCGGCTTGTATCTATGCCGCAGGCGAGCGCGATATTAGCCCTCATGGAGTCAATATACGGCGCGAGCTTCGGCGCCTGGGCGATAACCGTGGCATCGATATTGACTATGCCGCAGCCGCCCTCTTTAAGGCGTGAAACAACGAGGGACAAAAGTTTTAAACTGTCCGCCCCTTCATAACGCGGGTCGGTGTCCGGGAACATTTTGCCGATGTCGCCCATAGCGGCCGCGCCGAGCAGGGCATCTGAAACAGCGTGAAGAAGAACATCAGCGTCCGAATGACCGAGAAGCCCTTTCTCATAAGGGATTTCGATGCCGCCGAGAATCAGTTTCCGCCCTGTAACAAGGCGGTGAACATCATAGCCGTTGCCTATTCTGAGCATATCAGTTACCCTCCGTTAATAAGTTAACCGCTTGTGTAAGTTCATCATAATCGGTGATACTGTTGAGCACCTTTATAAGCGAGTTGGTACTCAGGCGCGAAGGCAGGTCATAGTATTTGAGGAGTTTCGCTCTTTTTGACGCGCTGTCCTTTTTGCCGGTGAGACCGAGCTCATAAAAATCCTGCTTTGTTATCGGCCTTTCAACAGGCTCAACACTTTCGCAGAGCACTCCCGCGTTTTCGAGAGCGTCTATAATCACCTGCTCCGAAACGCCTTCAACGCCGAGTTTGCCCTCCTTTGAGGGCTCGTCCTTGCGCTTTTCCTTGCCGAAAATATCGGGGATATAAGCGTGAGTTATATACTTATTGTCAACGGTCGCGCCGATGAAGGAGCGGATTTTGAAGCCCGCGGAATCACTGTCTGTAAGCACGAGAAGTCCGTCCTTTTCGGCAAGCTTGCGGATGAGCTTCTGAAGCTCCTTATCTTTGAAAATGCCGAAGCCGTCCGTTTGGATTATGGGCGCATCGATGATGTTGGAAAGCTTGATTTTGTCATACTTTCCTTCAACGATTACCGCCTGTTTTATCTTTATCATTTCATCACCTTTAAGCGTAATGCCTTGCGGCAAAAAGGTTTAAGATTTGTCTGAGCGAGCGAGCATTACGATGGTTTTTTCGAGAATCTCCCTGTCGTCAACAGACGAGCTCTTGAGCGCAATATCCGCCTTCGCGAGCACATCAATGCAGTTTCTCATCTGCTTCATTGTCATTGACGAGGCTGCTCTCGCGGCGTTACCGATTTTGAAGCTCATTGACCTGTAAGCGGGATAATATTTTATAAGCTCATCTTGACCCGCCCCCGCCTCTTTCATGGCTTTGCACCTGTACATATCTGCATACTGCGAGATGAGAGCGCCGAGGATTTTTGTGGGCTCTTCGCGCTGAGCAAAAAGCTCGTTAAGCCGGTGAAAAGCGGAATCGAATTTGCCCGAGGTAAGGTCTTTTACCATGTCAAACACTTTTGTGTCGAGGCATTTCGTGCAGATTTCATCAACATCCGCCTTTGTGATAAGGTCGTTATCAACATAGGCGCAAGCCTTCTCAAGCTCTTTGTTGAGGAGATTAAGATCGTTGCCAACGCTGTTTACCATATATGAAGCGGCACCGGGAGCGAATGTTTTGCCCCTGGCTCTCGCGCCTTTTTCGAGCACGGCGGCGGCGTCACGCTCCGTAAGCTTTGAAAAGTCAATGGCGAAACCGTATTGCTCAAACAGCTTCACAAGCTTCGCAAACGGGGCGGATTTCGGGGTTGAGGCGGCATAGGTGAAGACAAGGCAGTTGTCCTCCGGGTTTTCCTTCAGGATTGTTTCCATCGCCTTGAAATCCTTATCCTCAAACTTGTCGGTTGAATAATCTCTGACGAGCACGCACTTTGTTTCCGCCATCATAGGCACAGATGTCGCGCTCTCGTATATGTCCTCAAGGGTGAATTCATCGCCCTCGTAGATTTTGAAGTTAAAGTCGCCGAAGGAATCATCAACGGCGGCACCCGTGATTTTGTCGGAATAAACCTTCACGAGATATTTCTCCTCACCGTAAAGCAGGAAGGCGCCTGTGCGCTGTGTTTTTATTATTTCTCTGAGTTCTTTTTCACTTATTGCCGGCATTCCGGGCCCTCCTTTCAGATTCTTTCAAGATTCATTCTGCCCTTCCGGGCGCGTATCAGGACCGTGCCGTTTTCGGCGGTCGCTACGGCGTTTGCCCCCGATGAAGCCATTTCATCCTGCAGGGCATATCCGCGCTCATTATCGGCCTGTATAACAGTATAAACAAGATTCGGAAACTCCGCCTTTTTCGGGAGAGACATACGGGTTATAAGCAGGTCCGAATCAAGAGCGCCGCCCGTTATCTCTCCGGCGCCGGGGTTAAACAGTAAAGTGATTTTCGCGTTTGATGCGGTGATTACATATCCGCTGTTGTTTTCGGATGAGAGGGGCTCAAAAGCGATTGTGCCCTTCTCCCCTGCCGGGGCATCGTAAACATCCGTGCCGTCGGTATTGACTCCAATCATGCTCACGGTACCGTCAACGTAAAAACTGCCGACGGGGTACCGGGCGCAGATATCATAAAAGTAAGCCGAGACCGCAGGGGATGCCGACGGGATTACCACGGCGTCAATTTTCCCTCCCGCGTCCTCAAGGCACTGTGAAACGGTGTAGGCGCCGTCAAATGTGTCTCCGCCGCATCCGAAAAGCACATTCGTACCCTTGTCGGACACAAGCACTGCCGTGCCGTTACCGGTATCCATAACGCTTATCCTCGTTTCATTATACGCCGTTATTGCGGAAAACATCACGCAGAACACCACAAGGCCCGAAAGAATAACGGGCACCTGCGGCAGCACCTTTTTGCCGGAATATGCGTAAAGGGCGGCAAGCGTGCAGAAAAGGAAAACAAGGGCCATCATCAGTTTCGCGCTTGATGAGTCAATTCTGACATTCAGGAAACCGAGGCCCGAAATGAAATCCGTGACCTTCAATATATATTTCGCAAGCGCGCCCGCGACAAGGCCGGGAATATTGATAACAGAAGGGATTATTCCCGCTACGGCAAGGCCGATAACAGAGAGAATCATACACGTCTCCCCTGCCCAGACAACAAGCAGGTTTGAGGGAAATACGGCAAAATTGACCGTGCCGTAAACATCCGTTGTGACGGGCAGGCAAAAGCCCATTGCGAAGGCGGAAATAATGAGAAGCTGCAACGGCTGTTTTAGAGCGGCAATCCGTTTATGAGAAGAAATAAACTCACTCACCGCCGCGGCGCAGTATTCGGTATAAAGGATGATACCGAGAGTCGCGAGCACGGAAAGCCTGAGCGAAACAGCGCCCATGGCAAAAGGATTGAAAACTGCAATTACCGTTATCGCTATGCCAAGTGAATTGAGCGGGTCACGACGCCTTGAGAGGATGATTGACGCAAGGTAAATGAGCATCATTATACCTGCTCTGACAACGGAAAAAGTCATACCTGCCGCCGCCATTATAAGCACAACCGCGGGCGCGGTGATACCGGCCGCGAGTTTTTCCCTGACTTTGAGCTTCCTTAAAACGAAAAGAACAGCTGAGGTCCACACCGAGAGATGAAGACCCGATATGCAGATTATATGCGTTACTCCGCTGCCCGTAAGCGAGGCGTAGGCGGAGGGTGAAAGCTCGCTTCTGTCGCCCGTAAGAAGGGCGAGGCAGAGAGCGCCGTAGTCATTTGGGAGCATACGCATAACCGTGCTCTTTACCCATGACCTGAAAGAGACAATATAATAACCTACCGGCTTGATTTTACTCTCATTCGCCTTTACGGTGTATTCATTGTTATCGGGATAAGCGCCCAGAAAACGGTTTTCCGTCTTATAGCGGTCGGCAACAGACTGAGCCGTTGAGCCGAGAGCGTAAAAGGTGAAGCTGCCGGAAACCTCGTCATAGGGATTAATCTCAGGCATTGAAGAAAACGCAAATCTTACCTTGGCGCTTCGCTTTTCACCGTCCGACGATCGCAGGCGGCCTTCATAATAATAATTGCCGTATTCGCTTTTAACATCCGATGTGATTACCGCTGTTATGTCGTGAGTCTCCCCTGCCGTTTTAAGCTGAGGATAGAAGAAAAACTCATTGTTGACTATGAGAATAACGCAGGCAATCGCCGCGCTCGCAAGGGCAACGGGAAATACCCTGCCCTCACGCAGAGTACGGACAATTAACGACACAGCGAACAAAGCGGCAAATATTGCAAACGCAACAATCACCGCCGTGCCCGAAGCGTTATACAGGACGGCCGACACGGCAAAAAGCGTGAGGCCGATTACGGCATAAGGACGAGGCATACAGTCACATCCCGTGGGTTATTTTTTGATGAGAGGAATCTGACCGAGTACGGTTATATCGGCTCTGTCATTGGAGTCGCCTTCTGAAAGAATCGCGGCTCTTGCGACTATATCGCAATCAAATTTATAAAGAAGCTGTTCAAGCGCCCTGAGGGATTCACCGGTGCTGATAACATCGTCAACGACAACCACTTTTTTGCCCCTGAGTTCTTCACCCTCAGTACTGTCAAGAATAAGGGTCTGAACACCGTGCGTGGTAATGGATGTGACCTGAACCGAAACCGGGTCCTTCATGTAAATCTTGGACTTTTTGCGCGCGACAAAATACTTTTTGCCGCTCTGCCTTGACATCTCGTAAGCAAGGGGAATGCTCTTCGCCTCGGGTGTAACGAGATAATCAAATTCGGGCAGTCTTTTGAGAAGCTCGGAAGCAGAGTGTACGGTAAGCTCAACGTCGCCGAAAATGATGAGCGCGGCAATATCAATCTCATCGTTGAGCGGGCAGCGGAGCAGGTCTCTTTTAAGGCCCGCTATATCTACGGTATAATACTTATCAGACATTTTTATTCCTCCCGTATCAGCCGGCGGGCCAGCCGAATTCACGCCCGCCCATCAGGTGAAAGTGCAGATGCTTAACGCTCTGTCCCGCGCTTTCGCCGCAGTTGCTGACAACTCTGAAGCCGTCATCAAGGCCTTTTTCCTTTGCGATAATCGCCGCAACCTCAAATATGTGAGCAACTACCGCGCTGTTTCTTTCGTCGATTTCCGCCATTGAAGCAATATGCTGTTTGGGGATAATAAGCACGTGCACGGGAGCCTGCGGCTCAAGGTCGTTAAAAGCAACAACCGTGTCGTCCTCATAGACCTTTGCCGAAGGGATTTCTCCGGCGACTATTTTACAGAAAATGCAATCCATTTTTTCATCCTCCGTTTATTTTAACATTGATCCGAGTGTTTCTTTAACCGCGGCTACCGCCTCATCGAGCTTATCGGTTGACTTGGTGCCTGCCATCGCGCTGTCAGGTCTGCCGCCGCCTGAGCCGCCCGCTATTGAAGCGATTGCTCTGACGAGGTTGCCCGCGTGAGCGCCTCTAGCCACTGCGTTTTTGCCGCACGCGCAGGCAAAATTCGCGCCGTTCGCGCCTTTGCCGCAGATGAACATTACAAGGTCATCGTCATCCTTTGCCTTGTCGCACATATTTCTGAGCTCACCCGGCTCAACGCCTTCAACGGATGCTGTGACAAGCTTTATGCCGTCAACATCCTCAGCGCCGCCCATAATGTCGCCCGTTTTGAGGGATGAAAGCTCGCTCTTAAGCTTTTCACTCTCTTTTTCGGCCGCCTTGAGCTCCGCCATAAGGGCAGATGCTCTCTTGTCGATATCGCCCGCGTTTGTGAGTTTCATATTAGCGGCGGTCCTTGCGATAAGGTCTGCGTTTTCATTTATGAAATTGATAACTCCGAAGCCGGTAACGCCTTCAATTCGGCGCACGCCCGCTGCTACAGATGACTCGGAAACGATGCGGAAAAGGCCTATGTTTCCTGTATTCGCAACATGTGTGCCGCCGCAGAGCTCGGTTGAGAAATCGCCCGCTTTTACAACTCTGACAACGTCGCCGTATTTCTCGCCGAAGAGCGCCATCGCGCCCTGCTTCTTGGCCTCTTCAATCGCCATTTCGGTGACGGTTACGGGAAGAGCCTTCATGATGATTTCGTTGACTCTGTTTTCAACCTTCCTGATTTCCTCACCGGTAAGGGCGGAAAAATGAGTGAAGTCAAACCTTACTGCATCTGAATTAACAAGCTGTCCCGCCTGCTCAACGTGAGTGCCGAGCGCCTCTCTGAGGGATGCCTGCAGAAGGTGGGCGGCGGTGTGGTTTCTCGCTGTCGCCTCTCTTGAAGGGACATCTATTTTCGCGGTGCATTCGTCACCTGTTGAAATGCTTTCACCGCTGACGATTTTGCCGATATGGATAAAGTTGCCGTCGGCAGTCTTGGTGACGGTGCTCACCTCAAACACAGCCGAGCCGAAATCGAGCACGCCTTTGTCGCCTACCTGACCGCCGCTCTCGCCGTAAAATACGGTTTTGTCAAGCACAACAGCGGCGTCGCTCTCCGCGTTTATGAAATCGGCTCTCTCACCTCCTGCTATAAGAGCAAGCACCTTTGCCTTGCAGGTATAAGCGGTGTAGCCGAGGAATTCCGTAGCGGGGATATCCTTGAGAGAAGCGCCCGAGCCTTTCCATGCCTCGGCGCCCGCGTCCTTGCGCGCTGCCCTTGCGGCGGCTCTGCTCTCGTTGTATAGACGTTCATATTCGGCAAGGTCAACCTTCATGCCCTTCTCCTCGAGAAGCTCTTTTGTAAGGTCAATCGGGAAACCGAAAGTGTCCTGAAGCCTGAACGCGTCCGCGCCGGAAACAGTGTCGCCCTGTGTGGCGGCAATGATTTCCTCAAGCAGAGTGAGGCCTGTGTCGATAGTCTTGTTGAAACTCTCTTCCTCCGCCTTTATAACCTTTACGATAAGGTCGTGCTTTTCAACAAGGTTGGGGTAAGCGTCCGCGTTTTCTTTGATAACGGTTTCACACACTTTGTAAAGGAAGGTGTCCTCTATGCCGAGCAGACGGCCGTGCCTTGCGGCGCGCCTGAGAAGGCGGCGGAGCACATAACCTCTGCCCTCGTTTGAAGGCATAACGCCGTCACCTATCATAAAGGTGGTGCTTCTGATATGGTCGGTGATAACTCTCAGAGAGATATCATTCTTTTCGTTATCGTGATACTGAATGCCCGCTATATCAATAACGTGCTTCATAATGTTTCTTACGGTGTCAACCTCAAAGAGATTGTCAACGCCCTGCATTATGCAGGCAAGGCGCTCAAGACCCATACCGGTGTCTATATTGCAGTTTTTGAGCCTTGTGTAGTTATTGTTGCCGTCGTTTTCAAACTGCGTGAAAACGAGATTCCAGAATTCGGTGAATCTGTCGCAGTCACAGCCGACCTTACAGTCCGGTGAACCGCAACCGTATTTTTCGCCTCTGTCAAAGTAAATCTCACTGCAGGGGCCGCAGGGACCCGCGCCGTGCTCCCAGAAGTTGTCTTCCTTGCCGAGCCTTGAAATGTGATCGGGTGCGACGCCGATTTCTTTAGTCCATATATCATAAGCCTCGTCATCATCAAGATAGACCGTAACGTGAAGCTTATCAACGGGCATCTTCATTACTTCGGTACAGAATTCCCATGCCCAGCGTGTGGCCTCGTGCTTGAAATAATCGCCGAATGAGAAGTTGCCGAGCATTTCAAAATAAGTGCCGTGACGCGCGGTGATGCCGACCCTCTCGATATCGGGGGTGCGGATGCACTTCTGGCAGGTGGTCACCCTGGGACAGGGCGGAGTCTGCTCACCGGTGAAATACTTTTTGAGCGGAGCCATACCCGCGTTGATGAGCAGCAGACTCTTGTCTCCCTGAGGCACGAGCGAAAAACTCGGCAGAGCGAGATGACCTTTTGATTCAAAGAACTCGAGATACTTTTTTCTTATCTCGTTGAGTCCCATCCATTCCATAATATATTACCTCCAAATATGATTATTAACAAAAAATGGGTGCAGTAATACAATTCGCATGGGGCGACCCTCGCGGGCCGTGGTACCACCCAAATTGTGCTCTTACTGCACCTCTCGTTTTCTTTAACGCAGATTTACGCCGTGCCTCACCGGCACAGAGCTCGGAAGGGGCGTTTCTTTTACTTTTGCCCGGCGGCATTCTCAGCAGCCTGCCGCCTCTCTGTGAGCCGTAAAAGAATTAGTCTTCCTCAACGCTTCGTTATCCGATTATTTCTCGACCATGAACTCCTTAAGCACGTAACCGTAGCCGTCTTCGTACTTAATCTTGAGCCATTCCTTGCCGTTATCGGCGGCCGCTTTTGTGCCGTAACCGGTTACTTCCGCTTCGGCGGCAAGCTCGCCTATCTTTTCAAAGTCTTTGCCCGCGTCGCTTCTGACATTGATGCCGGAATCCGCAACGCAGATATAGGTTTTGGCGTCCTCTTCGTTTACGGGAACACCGTCGTCAACAGCGTTTATCTTGATGTTGACGCCCTTGAATGTATTGATTGCGTTACCCACAAGGATTACGCCCCATACGCCGTCTTTCCTGGCGATGAACACGCCGTTTGAACCGACAAGGATATCGGTGTATTCAAACGGAACGATGATATCGTTCTTGGTGTTGATTATGCCCATCATTCCGTCTTTCTTAACCGCCGCGAGGCCGTTAGTGAACGGGCGGCAGAAGTCGGAGGAGAAGGAACCGACGTTGTTGAGGTCGTTAACCGCCTCATATTCGTAGGGGATAACCTTCTTGTCAGTTTCAAGGCTTACATAGCCCCATTTGCCGTCTTTCTGAGCGGCAGCAAGGCCTTCATAATAGCGGTCACGCTCATCGTACTTGACATCGCTGTCAAGGTACATACGGTTATAGCCGTGCTGTACGTGTTGATTATCGGACGCTATGGCAACACCGCTTTCATAGAAAACATAATAGTCGGTGCCGTCTTTGGTATAAAGCGTGTGGTAGGAGCTGGCGCCTACGGTTACGTTTTCTTTGGTATAGTCTCTGCCTTCGCCGCATCTCTTGAAGCCGTCATAGATGGGCTGAAGCATGAGGTTGCCCTCATAGTCTATCAGGCCGTATTTGCCTGTGGGAGCGTATTTGAAAACAGCGGCATTATTGTCAAGATAAGCGAGGTCGGCACACTCTTCAAATCCGCCCTCAATCCACTTGTAATCGTCTTCTTTTACGTTGACAACGCTCGCGCCGGGTTCGTTGTTATTATTGTTGTTATTATTCTTATCTTTGCCCGCGTGTGACGCTATGGCTATGATAATGATAAGCGCAAGTAATACGGCGCCGGCGATTATGCCGATTTTCTTGAGATTATAATCTTTGATTTTCCTGCCAGCGATTCTGGTGTTAAGAATCTTCACAATGAACCCCGGAGCCGCTGCGGGCTTTCTTTCGGGCTCTTCGGCGAAACGGTCAAAATCAATTCTTGACTCTTCACCGTACTGCTCCTCATCACGGTGTGAGGAAACTTTGGGAGGCATATTGGGCACAGAGGGCGCCGATTTGAAATACTCACTGCCCGAAGGAGCCGCGGAGATATTGCCCTTTGCCGCCTCATTCTGCCTGAATGTGCTGAATATATCCTGAATATAGATAAACATATTGCGGATGTCGCCGTTGTCAATAGGTGTATGCGACATCTGCTCCTGCATAAGAGCGGTGAGCACGGGCACAGCGCTTACCGGCGCCGCCTCGGGTCTCTCGCTTTCACAGGCCGTGTATATTTCGCCTTTTGCCTTTGTGAGCAGAGCGTTCACCGTGCTGTCCGATACTCCCAGGAATTTGGCTATAGACTGCACCGGCATATTCACATAATAGTGAAGCACGGTAACCATCCTTAGCTCGGGCCTGAGATTATCCAGCGCGGCGAGCGCGGCGGATGCTTTGGCAGAATTTCTGAAAACATCCTGTGAAAGAAACTCTTTTGTGGTTTCGGGGGCACCCGCGACAGCGTCATCAAAGACGAAGGAGCGGGAATCCTTGTAAACAGTGGTGATATTTTGCCTTACCCAAATCTCAAATGCCTCGGGCTTTTTGAGCTTGGTAATGGTGCAGAAAGCTTTTGCGTAAGCTTTTTGGGTAACTTCGACCGCCTCTTCCCTGTTACCGCAAAGCTTTAAGGCGAGGTAATAAGAAGGCCTCAAAGTTGTGGTAAAGAGCTTGGCAAGAGCCTCGGTGTCGCCGTTACAAACAGCTTGCACGTAGCCGGTTATAGCTTCGCTCATAATATAACACTCCCATCCATAGTGTGTTTTTATTTTATTTATATAAATATATGATATAGACAAAAACACCATATAACCATTGTAAAATCGTTTTTGAGCCGTTTTTATAATAGAGTAGTATAAATTATCAATGTTAAAATAAAAACGCCTAAAAAGGCGTATAATTGAATATTTGAATAAAAGATAACATTCTATCAAAAATAATATAGATGAATAAAAGTGATTTTATGCTAAAATAATTTTCAATTTTAGAAAATAAAAAAGAAAAAGTGATAGTTATTTAAAACTACCACCTTTTATAAGTTTGGGCTTTAACGGATGACAAAACGTTTTTTAGGATAACAACTAAAAGATTATTACCCTACTTGTATTATACAAAACTTTTTATGAAGTTTCAATACTAATAGCATTTTTCTTTTTCTTTTGAATTTCTATTATTTCTTGTAAAGTTATATTTTGTATATCTATTTCTTCATTTCTTAATAACCACTCAAAGAAGTTATCTAAAAATAATGCTAATTCAATATAAAACTCACATTTATAAACCCTTTGGCAAACTTCTCCACTTGAATAAGACAATATAGCTGTTGTAAGTATAGAAGTTAAATACATTAACATTTTTACAACATCATCTATTCCAAAACCATCTTTTGTAGTATAACCAATATATGCCATTACACCACCAACAACAACAGCCATGAATATTTTTCTTATATATGCTTGTATCTTATAACTTCTTGATTTATCAATGATTTTATGTGTTCTATCAGTATCAAGTGCAGATAATATTGTTTCAGGATCGTTATACCCAACAGGTAATTCCTTAAATAATATTGTTATAAGCACTTTTCTTTTATATCTTGATAAGAATAATACTTTACCATTAAACTCTAATTTTTCACTTGATTTAATTTGATTTAAAGAATAGTTATTTTTGATTACTTCATAATCTTCATAAGTGATTCCAATATAACCACATTTAGTTTCTATATAACTTCTTTGTCTAGTTTCAAAATCAACCTTTGTATATTCTTTAAGTTCATTAAATTGCATTTTCTTATTTACAAGTGTTGCCTTTTCATTATAGATAGTTCTATTCTTAACTAATCTTTCATTTCTGCTTCCGTATATTTCTCCATCTGGAAAGTATAAACAATGAGTAACGATTTGAATAAATGTTAATATAGCAAAATCTATTAAATCTAATGTTTTAATAATTGCATTAACACATAAGTAAAACCCTAATGTAACAATTATTATTGCAGTTAAAACTAATGTTCTAACTCTTAATGCCATAACTCTTGGCTTTATGTTTTCAATTTCTTTCATCTTCACACCTACTTATTCTTTAATAATTTATTTTTAATTTTATCTTTTTTATATTCATCATATAATGGTTGTTTCATTACATTAAATACACCACCTACTCCTAATGTTGTTAAAAGTATTCCTGTTGTATATTTTAAAGTATGTAATTCTTTTTCACCCATATATGCAATAATATAAAGTATCATAAATGGTAGCATTATTACTATTCTATCATAAATAGCTCGTTTCTTTTTAAGTGTTTCTATTTGATTATTTATTTCAATTTTCTCATCTTCATTACTTGTTGCAGCTAATAGTTGTAATAAGTTATCCATTTTATTGCGATACCCTTTTTCAAATAAATGCTTTGCAGTAAATACAAGTGCAACCAACATCATAATACCTGTAATTGTTAATTTATATTTAAAGTTGTTTTCAGTTATATAATTTATACCAATTACAAGTGTGCTACCTCCATAAGTGAATATAAAATCTAACACACTTGTAAGGATATATTTTGATTTGCTTGACATAATATCAACCCCTATCTTTCAATAGTTGCTGTTTCTGTATTCTTTTTAGTAGTTGCTACCTCTTTAACTTCTAATTGCTCTATTACTATTGTAGGCTTTACTTCATCAGTTTTAGTTAAATTATCTACTGCTTCATGATATGCAGTTTTCTTACTTTCGCTAACACCGATAGAATCATCAAAGTAATTTCCTAGTGCAACAACAACATTTTCTAGTTTTGTTAATCTTTCGTTAATATCAGCATTAGATCTTACTAACTTTTCATTAGCATCATTTTTGATTTCTTCACATACCTTTTTAACTTCACTTAAAACAATAGGTTGAATATTTACTTTGAAAGTTGTTTCTTTAACCTCTTTCTTTGCTGCATCTATTGCTTCTTGTTTCATTTTATTGTCATCAATTTTCTTTAATGCTTTACTAAAACTAAACTT
>DBWO01000013.1:619-779 GCA_002309055.1 Ruminococcaceae bacterium UBA1236 | reverse complement strand
TACCTGCAATATATGGAGCAATATTCTTCCACATTTTACCCAAAGTTTCTATAACACTTAATACCATAATTTATTCCCCCTTTTCATTTGTAATTTTTATAGGTAATTTTGTTATATTATCAATGATAGTTTGTGTCTTTTTATCATACTCAAAACATAC
>DBWO01000013.1:0-603 GCA_002309055.1 Ruminococcaceae bacterium UBA1236 | reverse complement strand
CTTTACCAATACCATTACATATTTTAGTATTGTTATCAAAATAAGCACATTTAATACAATTATTCATTGTCTTTAATTCTTTATCTTTTATATTATAGAGCATTTGCACCACCTGCCTTATAATTTAGTAACTATATCAGTAATTGTAAAATCAGTTAGTGATGAAGGATAGAAATTTCCACAAACTGTTTTTGTTGCGTCATAAGTATTTATCCAACCATTAAGGGTCATAGCTCTACAATAGTAAACAACATTTGTTATAGCTCCATTTTGCACTCTATAACCTGTTGCTTTGGCATAAACCGATATTCCATAATTTGCAACTAACCAATCATATAACTCTTGACATACATACTGACCATCAGAAAGTGTTAGTGTATAAGCATTTGGGTTTGTGTCTATTGTATCTATCATTAAAGCATAGTTAATACCAGATGAAGTTAATTCTATTGTAATACTATGATGATATTTTTGTGATGAAGCAACAGCAGACCAAGTGCTACCCCAATCGTTACTATATGCTTGTATCTTTTCAACTTCTCCATTTGCATTAACGTTTTCTTCTGTATACAAAAATTGATAACCATTTACAAAATCAATGGT
>DBWO01000005.1:13546-14365 GCA_002309055.1 Ruminococcaceae bacterium UBA1236 | reverse complement strand
TAAACAAATCAGGTTAACTTTGAGCCCTCTGTTCACAGAAAGTTTACATATGACCTGAAAAACGGGGGTTATATTGCGAATTAAGAATTATAAGCAAGTGCTTGTTCTTCGCCTTCCCCCGGAGGGAAGGCGAGGGGCAACATCTTTACAAATCCGGCGGGATGTGGGCATCCCGCCCTNNCGGGAAAGGTAAAAAATCCCCTTGAAGCAGTTACGCTTCAAGAGGTTATGGCAGAGCGCAATTCATGACCGCAAGGCCAATTCATTTAAAAAGACCAACCGTTTTTAACGGTCGGTCTTTTAATATAATATACATTATATATCTACCCTGTGAGGACTCCGCTNNCTGCTTAAACAAAAAACGGCCGTCATGAGACAGCCGTCTTTAAATATAAATTACATTATATGTTTCTACCCGACCAGGAATCCTCCGGAGATGAATGCCGTGGCGATTCCGAAATAAATCAGCAGGGAGAAGGCATCCACTATTGTGGTAATCATCGGGCCTGCCATGAGCGCGGGGTCAAGGTGCATCGCTTTCGCGACTATCGGCAGAGTACAGCCGATTGTTTTCGCGAGGATGACCGTGAGCACCATCGAGATACACACAACGAAGAATACCGGGGTTGTTGTGTCGGAGTGGAAGATGTAGCGCATAAGCCACATTCTCACAAAATTCGCGGCGGAGAGGGTGATGCCGCACATCACCGCCACGCGTATCTCCTTCCAGAGCACGGTGAAATAATCCTTAATCTTGATGTTTCCGAGCGCGAGGCCGCGGATAACAAGGGTGCTTACCTGGTTGCCCGAGTTACCGCC
>DBWO01000005.1:0-13532 GCA_002309055.1 Ruminococcaceae bacterium UBA1236 | reverse complement strand
GTATCCATAAGCATGGGGATGCACGCCGTGAGGCCTGCGATGAGAGCGAGCTTATCCTCAAAGCTCTCAATTATCATGCCCGTGAATGTGGCGGAAACCATGAGTATGAGAAGCCATACGATTCTGTTTCTGAAAAGCTTGAATACTCCCGTTTTGAGGTAATCCTCCTCGGAGGGGAGCAGCAAGGCCATCTTTTCAAAGTCCTCGGTGTTCTCTTCCTGAATAACGTCGACAATGTCGTCGATGGTGATAATACCGACGAGACGGTTTTCGTTATCCACAACGGGCACCGAGAGAAGGTCGTATTTGCGCACTATGCCTGCGACCGTTTCCTGGTCGTCAAGCGTGTTTACCGAGATGAGGCGGTCGTCATTCACCATGATGTCCTGAAGCACCGTTCCGCTTTTCGCGACTATGAGCTTGCGAAGCGGGAGCACACCCACGAGCTTGCGGCTGTCGTCAATGCAGTAACAGGTTTCAATGGATTCCTTGTCCTGCGCGGTGCGGCGAAGCTCGCTGATGGCTTCGTCAACCGTGATGCTCGCGTGGAATGCCGCCATCTCAACGGTCATGATGCTGCCTGCCGAATCCTCGGGATAGCGCAGGAATTTGTTGATGATTTCCCTGGTTTCGCGGCTTGTCTGGGCAAGCACGCGGGTCACGACGTTTGCCGGCACCTCCTCAAGGAAGTCAACCGCGTCGTCTATGAACATGTCTTCAACCAGGTTGTGGATTTCAACGTTTGTAATGGCGTTGATAACCGTTTCCTGGGTTTCGGGCTCAAGGTAGGAGAAAATGTCTGCCGATGAGTTTTTAGGCAGGAGCCTGAATATTTTCACCTGGTTTTCGGGGTCAGCTTCCGAGATGACCTGGGCGATATCGACGGTGTTCATCTCGTTGAGAATATCTTTTATGGTTGAGAATTTATTCTCGTGAAGCATGTTGCTTATAAGGTTGAGTAATACTTCATTTTCCAAAAAAATCCGCCCTTTCCGCAAAAGCGCAAGGGCGTTTGTGACAGTTATATATAACCGTTACGGTTAATACAAAAATTCCCGAACAGCCGCCGCACTTTTGCATATTTGATTGTCTGAGTTACATAATCGAACGTGACTGCTACTGTCGCTGCTCAAGAATTTTCACCACACTTTTCTTTATTGGATTTGCGCAGGTTTATTTCTGCGCCGCTTTTTTCTTTTTCATTTTGGATTTGTAGCTCAAAAGAGCTTTCACGCCCGCTTCGGGTGTGAGTATATCGCCTACGCAGAGCGCGCGGTCGGAATACATGCCCTTGAACTCGGTGCCGCCTATTGTAAGAAGGCCGTGCTCTTTGGCGAGCTTTATAAGGGATTCCTGTTGCTCCGCTGTGTTGCCGGGGTGCCATACCTCAACGCCGTCAAGGCCGAGGGGGATAAGCTCATCAAGCAGCTCAAAGCTGTTTCTTGAGCCGGGGTGGGCGAGCACCGCGATGCCGCCTGCCTCATGAATGGCCGCGAGAATATCGGCGGGCTCGGGGAATTTTGCGACGGTGAGCACATTGTCGGGGCTCTCGGGGGAGAAAAGCTCGGTGTAGATGTCGCCGTAAATGCTGTCCGCAATGCCGCACTCCATAAGCGCGTGCATGATGTGCTGCTCAAACACGGCTGTAGAGCCCGAAGCGCACTTGGTGACGAGCTCGGGCGTGATGGGATATTTGCGCGCAACCTTGAGCGTCATAATCTGGCTGGCTCTTTTTCTTAAGTCGATGTTTCTGTGGCAAAGGCCCTCAAGCCTGTCGGGGCTCTCGGCAAAGTAGCACAGAATATCGGCATAAGCCTCTCTCTTTGAGTCGTAAGCGGAGAGCTCAACGCCGGGTATGACGGTCACGCCTTTCCTTTCACCGATAATTTTGCCGCGCACGGTGCCTGCCTGACAGTCTCTGTCGGCTATGGCTATTGCTTCCAGACCTTTTTTCTGCGCAAGGACGATAAGGTCGTCAATGCCCATAGAGCTGTCGGAAAGCCGTGTGTGACAATGTAAATCTCCTGTCATAAAATCGAAACCTCTTTCAAAAATCGCATATTCCCTCAATATACCCTATTATTATAGTACAACAAATTTTTCAATGCAAGCGTTTTTTGAATTTTTTATTAAAAATAATATTAAAATATACTATTTTCATGTTATATATGCTATAATTTCCCATGAATATACGATGAAAGGGGGAATACCGTGGCCGAAGCGAAAAAGGAAAACAGATTCAGGCAGTCAACCGTTTTGTTTCTTATCTCTGTTTTTCAGGTTATCTGCGCCGCCGAGGTTATTCTTTCTCAGAAAGAAATAAACTACAACCTCGTTATCATTTTCTGCGGCTATATCGCGCTCGAGTGGCTCTATATGCTGTTCGGCGTTATCATAACGGGTAGCGATTACTTTGAGCTTGAAGCCATAGCGTTTTTCCTCTCGGGCATAGGGCTCACGGTGTGCGCCACCATCGGCGCGGACTACGCCTTAAAGCAGGCGGTAGCCATAGGCCTCGGGCTTATCACCTACCTCGTGATGCTCCTCGTCATCAAAAACCTCAGAGTCGCCATGGCCCTGAGATACCCCGCCGCAATCGGCTCAATCCTTTTGCTTTGCGCAAACCTTGTGCTCGCGAAGGTCACAAACGGCACGCTCAACTGGATGGATGTCGGCTCGTTTTCCGTGCAGCCGTCCGAATTTGTGAAAGTCGCTTTTGTGCTTGTCGGCGCTGTTTCTCTTGACAAGCTCCTCTCAAACGCAAACCTCGCGAGGTATATTGCTTTCTCCGCCGTCTGTATAGGTGCGCTTTTCATAATGAGGGATTTCGGCACCGCTCTCATCTTTTTCTTTACGTTTATTCTCATCGCTTATCTGCGCTCGGGCGATATTCGCACAATTGTGCTTATCTGCACCGTCGCGCTTATGGGAGCGATGCTCATAATCTACTTCAAGCCCTATGTCGCAAACCGTTTCGCGGCATACCGCCACGTGTGGGAATATATGGACACCACCGGCTATCAGCAGACAAGGGTGCTCATCTATTCATCCTCGGGCGGCCTCTTCGGGCTCGGCCTCGGCGAGGGCAAACTCAGGGATGTTTTCGCCGCCTCAACGGACCTTGTTTTCGGCGTTATCTGTGAGGAGATGGGCATAATCACGGGCGTTGCGGTCGCGGCGTCATTTGCGTTTATCGTCGTTTACGCAATCCGGGCGGCAAAGGGCGCGAAATCCTCGTTTTACGTAATAGCATCGGTCGCGGCGGCGGGAATGCTGCTCTTCCAGCTGATGCTTAACATATTCGGCATAACGGACCTTCTGCCCTTAACGGGCGTTACCCTGCCTTTCGTTTCAAGGGGCGGGTCAAGCCTTATCTGCTCATGGGGTCTGCTCGCTTATATCAGAGCGGCGGGCGCGCCTTTCAAACTGCCTTCGCCCGACGTTGATATGTCAAGGGCGGCTAAGAGAGGGGGCGGCGCCGCGTGAAGAAAACAGTAAGAAGGGCCGCGGTCCTCTACGCTCTCGTCGCCGTATTCCTCGCGGGCGTTATCCTGCTTACGGCGCAGTTTATAATCAAGGGCTCGTCCTGGGCTAATAACAAAGCAAACCGCCACATCTATTCATCGGGCGTTGTCACAAACGCGGGCACGATTTATGACACAAACGGCAGGGTGCTTGCCGAAAGCAAAAACGGCAAAAGAGTGTTTGCCGATTCCGCCGCAATAAGAAAAGCCGTGCTTCACGCCGTGGGCGACACGAGCGGAGTTATCTCGACCGGCACTCACAACCTTTACAGAAGCAACCTTTCGGGCTTTAATCTGTTTAACGGCATTTACAATCTCAAAAAGACGGGCACGGGAAACAGCATTACGCTTAACCTCGATTCCGGCGCCTGCCGCGCCGCGTATGAAGCCCTTGGCAAATATAACGGCACGGTGGTCGTCTGCAACTACAAGACAGGCGCTCTGCTTGTTTCGGTGTCAAAGCCTTCTTATGACGTCAACGATGTGCCGGATGATTTAAGAACAAACGAAAAGTATGACGGCGTGTTTCTCGACAAAGCGTGCTCGGGCATTTACACGCCCGGCTCGATTATGAAAATAGTGACTGCCGTGTGCGCTATAGAGAATATACCGGATATTTATTCGCGCACCTTCGAGTGTGAGGGAGAATACGAAACAGGCGACGGCGTTGTGGTGTGCAACGGCACTCACGGCAAGGTCAGCTTTCAGCAGGCGATGAATCAGTCCTGCAACTGCGCCTTCGCGGAGATTTCAATTGAGCTCGGCGCGGCGAAACTCAGGGCAACGGCTGAGTCGCTCGGCTTCAACAAGCAGCTTTACGCCAAGGAAGTGCCGCTTGTAAAGAGCAGATTCAATCCCTCGGCATCGAGCAAAACGGAGCTCGGATGGGCAGGCATAGGGCAGTCTACAACCTATGTAAATCCAATTCATTTCCTCGCGATAATGAACGCGATTGCGAACGGCGGCACCGGCTATGCTCCCGACAGGATAAAGCAGATGGGAGCCATAACGGAGTTTATGGGCCGTATGCCCGAAACGCTCGTCAGAATGAATCCCGACACCGCCGCTCAGCTAAAGCAGCTTTTAAGATCCAATGTTACCGATAAATACGGCGAAAGCAAATTCCCGAATCTTGTTATGTGCGGCAAAACAGGCACCGCTGAACTTGATGACGCGCCGAGCCACAGCGTATTCGCCGGCTTTTCATCAAGGGATGACCTGCCGCTTTGCGTTGTTGTGATTGCGGAAAACGCCGGATGGGGCAGCGGAGTCGCGGCAAACACGGCAAACTCCGTGCTTCAGTATTTTCTTGACAATAATTGAGAGGGTAAAGAGTATGGTTAAAAAAACAATCTCCGTACTCGCGGCGGTCGTAATCGCGCTTGCCTGCGCCGTGCCCGCGTTCTGCGACAGGCTCAGCGGCAACTACGCCGCGGTCACCTGCGTCACTGTGGGCGATGACCTCACGGTGCTTTACGCCATTAAGCAGGACGGCGACAAAACCGCGTGCGAGGAAAGATTTTTAACGCCGGGCACGCAGGTCGTTTTAGCCGGTGAGGAAACGGACCCCGTCGAGCTTATCGAGGCCGGATATGACACCGAAGGCAAGGTCTTTGTTGCCGTTTCAACGAAAAACGGCGAGGGTTATATTGATGCGGGCCGTCTTTCTCCCGAAGAGGATACATATTCCGCGCAGTCAACATACGCGGTGACATACACATACACCTATCATGTTGTTGACCCGGACGGTCTTGCCGTAAGGAAAGGCCCGTCGATAGTTTACGACGTCGCCGGCACAATCCCCTACGGCGAGGATTTCACGCTTATTTCTCAGGATTCCGAAACAGAGCCCACATACGGCTATGTTGATTATAACGGTCTGTCCGGCTGGGTGTATATCTACGATTACACTCCCGTGCATCACGCGGCCTACAAGGTTGACAGCAGCTCGTATTTTGCCGGTAAGCTTGAGGTGCTCACCGACAAAGTTTATCTCGTTGATATAAATACGGTTGAAAACGGCAAATACAGGCGCCTGTCGGACAATATCCCGAAAGGCACCGTGCTCAGCTTCAAGTATTACTGCTATTTGAGTGAGGGCGTTGCCGCTTATACCGAATACGGCGGCAAAAAGGGCTGGGTAACATTTTCAATAAGCACCACGGATACAAAGGCGTGGGATATTATGCCCTATGTTTTTGATATCGCGACAGTCGGCAAAGAGGCGGCTCTCTACGAAAAGCGCGGCAGTTCTTCACCCGTATCCGGCAAAACCGTGCCGGAGGGCACGCCCGTAAACGTCAACGCGTTCTGCCTTGTGAATGAGGGCGGCAGAAACGTTTACCGCATCCTTGTTGATTACAACGGCGAAAAGCTCTGGCTCAGGGCGGACCTTGAGTCCGGCATAGGTCTCAGCGTAGGGCTTTACGCTCTCGCTTACGTTTCGGCGGACTCCATAAAGCTGTATCAGACATTTGACTACACTCAGGATACAAAAAGCACAGTCTATTACGGCGAGAGAATGAATGTATTCTCACCCGTTTACGCAAACGGCCTGAGCTGGTATTATGTGAATATGACAGACGGCAAATCCGGTTTCATAAGAAACAAAGAAGACACAATCACTACTTACGCCAATTCCTCAAGGCACGCCCTCAGGGTGAGCGATAAGGACGGGAAGACGATACTCGGCGTAAACGAGATATACGGCGACCCGGGTGTTAACACTACCGCCCCCGCGAGCGAAAAGCAGAAGGCGGAGGAAACGAAGGAGTTTCCGGCGCAGAAGGTCATTATAGGCGCTGTCGCCGCGGCAGTTGTGCTCGGCGCAATCGCGATTTCGGCCGTAACAACACTCAAAAAGAAAAAATCAGAATAAAAAAGACAGAATTAAGGGCTTGCAGTTAAAACCGACTGCAAGCCCTTTACCTTTAATTATCCTTTTGTTTTTCGCTTAAGCGCGGCGGCTGTCAATAAGAATTCTGACGGCTTCGACCGCTGTTCTGACTGCCGCTTCGGGGTCAAGGTTCCTGTCCTGCGGCATTCCGCCGCCGGCAAGTTCCTGATTCCATACGCAGTGGAAAACCGCGCCCGCCTTAAGGCGCCTGAGAGACGCCGCGATGAATATAGCCGAGCTCTCCATTTCCGAGGCAAGGCATCCGCCTTTTTTCCATGCCTCCCACTTGCTCTTCAGCTCGTATGAAGCGCCCATTGAATCGGGGTTGTGCTGTCCGTAAAAGCTGTCCTTCGCCTGCACGATGCCCGTGTGATTGCGATAGCCGAGTCTTTCGGCGGCAAGCACGAGAGCGTTTGTCACCTCAAGATCCGCGACTGCGGGGAATTCTATGGGCATATATTCCTTCGAGGTGCCGTCCATACGGATTGCCCCCGTCGCCGTTATAAGATCGCCGGGCAGCACATCGGGCTGCATTCCGCCGCAGGTGCCTGTCCTTATCAGCGTTTTAACGCCTATGTGAGCGAGCTCCTCAACGCAGATTGCAGCGGAGGGTCCGCCTATGCCGGTTGAAATCGCGAGCACGGGCTCGCCTTCGATATAGCCGCCGAAGGTGCGGTATTCCCTGTTGAACATAATCTCACGGGGTTTGTCAAAGTAAGAAGCTATCTTCTCGGTTCTTGCGGGGTCACCGGGGAGGATGGCGTATTTCGCGCCGAATTCATCTGTAAGGCCGATATGATACTCGGGATTATTCATGGCGTTTTTCCTCTACTTGTTTTTTCTGAGATTCGCGAAAAATCCGGTCAGAAGCGCGGAGCACTCTTCACGCATAAATCCCGAAACGACTTCGGGCTTGTGATTGTAGGGTAAATCGAAAAGGTTAACAACAGAGTCGCACGAGCCGGCTTTCGGGTCGCTTGCGCCGTATACGAGCCGCCTTACGCGCGAGTTTATTACCGCGCCCGTACACATCGGGCAGGGCTCAAGGGTCACAAACAGGTCGCATTCCCACAGCCGCCAGCCGCCGAGCTTTTTGCACGCAAGGTCAATTGCCTCAAGCTCCGCGTGATAGAGGGCGTTTTTGCCGCTTTCGCGCCTGTTTCTGCCAACCGAAACGACTTCGCCGTTTTTCGCTATAACCGCGCCGACGGGCACTTCGCCTTCAAGCGCGGCCTGCTTCGCCTGCTCTATGGCAAGGCGCATAAGCTCTTCGTCCGTCATTTCTTAAGGCCCCAGATGTTTTTCGCATATTCATCAATCGCTCTGTCCGCGCTGAATATGCCCGCGCCCGAAATGTTCATGAGCGACATTCTGTTCCAGCGCTCTTTATCGAGCCATGCCTGCTCAATATCTCTCTGCGCCTGTCTGTAATCCGCGAAGTCCGCAAGCACCATATAGGGGTCGTTATGTATAATAGTGCCGCCGATTTCGCCGAACTGCTTGCCGCAGATGCCGCGGTTGATAAACTCAACCATATCGTGGATTTCATTATTGTTGATGTAGTAGTTGTTGGGATTGTAGCCGTCGCGTCTGAGCTTTGAAACCTCGTCGGTTCTCATACCGAAAATGAAGATGTTGTCTTCGCCTACGGCATCGTAAATCTCAACATTTGCGCCGTCCATAGTGCCGAGAGTAACAGCGCCGTTAATCATAAGTTTCATGTTGCCCGTGCCGCTCGCTTCCGTGCCGGCAAGAGAAATCTGCTCGCTGATTTCAGCCGCGGGCATAAGGGCCTCCGCCTTTGTGACACAGTAGTTTTCAACAAACACAACCTTAAGCAGGTCTTTTACTTCGGGGTCCTCGTTTATCATCTTGCCGAGGTAGCAGATGAATTCGATTATCTTTTTTGCCACAAAGTAGCCCGATGCCGCTTTAGCGCCGAAAATGTAGGTGTGAGGCACATAGTTGCCGTTCGGATTGTTCTTTATTTCAAGGTATTTCGCGAGAATATTGAGGGCGTTGAGCTCCTGCCTCTTGTACTCGTGAAGTCTCTTTACCTGCACGTCAAAGATTGATTCGGGGTCAATGATTTCGCCTGTCTGCTTTTTGATGAGCTTCGCGAAATCGGCCTTGTTCGCCGCTTTGATTTTGCCGATCTCCTTGAGGAAGGTTTTGCTCTTGGCGCTGTCTCTGAGTTTTATAAGCTCGCTGCCGTCGTGAATAAACTTGTCGCCGATTGTGTCGCTGATAAGCGAGGTAAGGCGCGGATTCGCCTGGCAGAGCCAGCGGCGGTAAGCGATGCCGTTAGTGACATTTGTGAATTTCTCGGGCTCAAGCTTATAGAAATCGTTAAAAGTGCTGTCCTTGAGAATCTGACTGTGAAGGGCAGAAACACCGTTTACCTTGTGGCATACGGCAACGCAAAGGTTTGCCATACGTACGGCGCCGCCGGAGATAATTGCCATCTTTTCAACCTTTGCGGCATCGCCCGTAAGATCCCAGATTTTCTTTCTGAATCTGTTGTCTATTTCTTTTACTATCTGATAAATTCTGGGCAGAAGTCTCTCAAAGAGCTCCTCGCTCCAGCATTCGAGAGCTTCGCTCATAACGGTGTGGTTGGTGTATGCGCAGATTTTCTGCACCATCGCGAAAGCGTCATCCCAGCCGTAGCCGCACTCGTCGAGCAGTATTCTCATAAGCTCGGGGATGGCCATTGTGGGGTGAGTGTCGTTTATGTGAATGGCGCATTTTTCTGCGAGATTGTCAAGCGTGCCGTAGTTGCGAAGGTGCCACGCAGCTATATCCTGCACGGACGCGCTCACAAGGAAATATTGCTGTCTCAGGCGCAGGCTCTTGCCTTCGGGGTGATTGTCCGAAGGATAAAGCACCTTGCTGATAACTTCAGCCATAGCTTTCTCTTCCATGGCTCTTATATAGTGGCCTTCGTTGAAGGAGGCCATATCTATATTGTCCGCTTTTGCGCTCCACAGGCGCAGCACGGCAACGCCCTTGCCGTCCTTTGAGGGCACCATCATATCATAGGGTACCGCCTTGACCGTGCGGCAGTCAGCAAGTTCAACATAGTGGAAGCCGTCGCTCCAGCTGTCCTCAACTCTGCCCTCGAATTTGACCTCAACGGTTTTTTCCTCTCTGGGAATAAGCCATACGCTGCCGCCGGGGAGCCAGAATTCGGGCATCTCGGTCTGCCAGCCGTCAACGAGCTTCTGCTTGAAAATGCCGTATTCATAGAGAATTGAATAGCCTATGCCGTGATAGCCCTCGTTTGCGATGGCGTCAAGGTAGCATGCGGCAAGTCTGCCCAGGCCGCCGTTTCCGAGGCCCGCGTCCGGCTCAAGGTCATAGAGCTTGTCAAGCGAAACGCCGAATGAATCGAGCGCCTTTTTGACCGTGTCGGTGAGACTGAGATTATAAAGAGTATTCTTGAGGCTTCTGCCCATAAGAAACTCCATACTGATATAATAAACTCTTTTTTCGCCTTTCTTTTTGCCTTCGTTGTCAAATTTGCGGCGGATATCTCTCGCGAGGTCGCGTGTAATACCGGCGGTAACCTCGTAAAACTGCTCGTCGGTTGCCTGCGCGGGAGTGATGCCGTAAAGATGTGACAGGCGTGTGGAAATCATCTCTTCCATCTGTGATACTGTAACTTTTTTTGCCATAAGAATCTCCTGTAATTCTGCCTTTATTTGGATTTGCCCAGATGTTGATTATATCTCAAAACCGCCCTTTATACAATAAAATTTTACAATTTTGTTATAATACATACTTGTCACGGGATGAAATTTGCAATATAATGTCTAAAATGACTAAAAAGCGAAGGATTACTATGTATAACAGCGTTAATAACAGTTATAATCAATTTCAGAATTATTATTATCCGGCTCAGCTTTTTGCGATGAAAGAGCAGGAAAAAAAGGATATTAAGTTTGTAGGCAGAGTTGCGGGAATCTGCATTCTCGCCTATGTTGCGGCGCAGTTTGTCTTTTTCATACCTTTTTACATCCCGTCGCTTGCAAAATTATATGATGAGAGCACGTTGCTTCAGAATGCGCTGAATATTGTTTTCAGCATATTGTCTCTGCTTCTGCCCTTCCTTATAGGCGGCCTGTTTCTTAAGAAACGCACGGGTGTTGATATCGCGCCGCTTGAGAAGCCTTCCAACAACATTGCCGCTCTGTTCATTATTTTCGCGGGTCTCTTCGTCTGCATGTTAGGCGATTTTGTCACCACCTGGATAGGTGACTTTTTTGCCCGCTTCGGCGTTGAATTCACCTCGCCCGATATGGAGGTTTCAAAATCCCTTCTCGACAGAATCGTATATACCGTCTCAGTCGCGTTTGTTGCCCCTCTCTGCGAGGAGATTGCCATAAGAGGCGTTGTAATGCAGCCGCTCAGAAAATACGGCGACCTGTTCGCGATTATAATCAGCTCTGCGGTATTCGGCGTGCTTCACGGCAACCTTGTGCAGGCGCCGTTCGCGTTTATCGCCGGCATGGCGATGGGTTACGCCGCCTGCGTTACCGGCACTTTGTGGACGGGCATGATTATCCATTTCCTCAATAATTTCTACGCCTGTATTATGGTTTTCGCGAGCGAGGATATGCAGCCGGACGCTTTCGCGCGCTTTTATAACCTCACCCTTTACTCAATCTGCATTGTCGGCGCGCTGTGCGTTATCGGCTATGTGTTTATCGGCAACCGCGGCCGGCTTTACCGCTCGCAGACCGTATCCGGCACGGGCGCAAAGACGGGAGCGTTTTTCCTGACCGTTCCTATGATAATCGCGCTTGTTATCATGTTTGTTATAACATCGCTCTATGTGGAAATACACTGAAATGGACTTAAGAAAGAATGACATCATAAAACTTGAAATAGTCAATTCCGATCTCGGCGGGAGCGGCATCGGCAGGCATGAGGGCATGGCTGTATTTGTGCCCCACAGCGCCAAAGGCGATGTCATAAACGCCCGCATACTCAAGGTCAAAAAGACCTACGCTTACGGAAAAATCGAGGAGATCCTGACCCCTTCGGGGGACAGGGTCTCCTGTCCATGCCCGGTAAACGGCAAATGCGGCGGATGCGTATTCGGCCACATAAGCTATGAAGCGGAGCTTAAAATCAAAGAGGACGCCGTGAAGGACTGCTTCAGGCGCCTGGCGGACCTCGACCCGCCGTTTGAGAAAATCCATTCGGGCGAAAAGGTTTACGGCTACCGCAACAAGGCGCAGTATCCCGTGAGCGAAAAAAACGGGGAGATATCCGCCGGCTTTTACGCGAGCCACAGCCACAGGGTTGTTGACTGCCCCGCGTGCCCTCTTCAGCCGGCTGAATTTGAGGATATTCTTAAATCGGTCGTGGATTATATCCGTGAAAACAATGTGAGCGTATACAGCGAGGAGACGGGCAGGGGACTTATCCGCCACATTTTCATAAGGAAAGCCGCTGTTACCGGTGAAATAATGGTGTGCCCCGTCATTAACGGCAGGAAGCTCCCGGCGGAAGAAGAATTCTGCCGCAGAGTGCTTGAGGCCTGCCCGGCTGTAAAAAGCATTATGTTAAACATAAACACGGCGGACACCAATGTTATCATGGGCGAAAAATGCCGCCTTATTAACGGCAGCGAATTTATTACCGACGGGCTTGCCGGGCTTAAATTCCGCCTCTCGCCGCTCTCTTTTTATCAGGTTAATCACGATGTCGCGGAAATGCTTTATGATAAGGCGAGGGAATACGCCTCTCTGACCGGAAAGGAAACCGTGCTCGACCTTTACTGCGGCACGGGCACGATAGGGCTTTCGCTCGCAAAATACGCCGGCAGAGTAATCGGCGCTGAAATTGTGCCCGAAGCGGTTGAGGACGCGGTAACAAACGCCCGCATAAACGGCATAGAAAACGCGCGCTTTATCTGCGCTGATGCCGGAAAGGCTGCTGCGCAGCTTGAAAAAGAGGGAATAAAACCCGACGTTGTAATCCTTGACCCTCCGAGGAAGGGGTGCTCGGCAGACCTTATTGAAACCGTCGCAAGGATGAATCCGGAAAGAATAGTCTATGTTTCCTGCGACCCCGCGACCCTTGCGCGAGACTGCAAAGCCTTTTCGGAAAAGGGCTTTTCAATTGGCTCCGCCGCAATATACGATATGTTTCCGAGAACCGGAAATGTTGAAACTGTTGTACTGCTGAAACGAACATGAGGAAAAACAATGGAAAAATACTTTGAAATTAATAAAAACAATCAGAATATAAGATGCAAATTATATTACGATAAAAAACAGCGCATCGAAAAGGTCGTATTGTTCGGACATGGATTTGCCGGACACAAAGACAATGGTGCGGCACAAAAGTTTGCGGATAGAATCTTGTCAAAATATAAAGGTATAGCAGTTCTGATTTTTAATTTGCCTTGTCACGGAGACGACGTAAAAAAGAAAATGGTTCTCCGTGACTGCATGACCTATATTGAAACTGTTATCGATTATATTCATTCGGAACTGCACACGAATGCAATATATTCATACGCAACGAGTTTCGGAGGCTATCTTGTTCTGAAATACATTTCGGAGCATGAAAATCCGTTTGTGAAAATTGCATTACGCTGTCCGGCGGTAAATATGGCTGATGTGCTTACCGGCACCATCATGAAAACCGATGAATTGGAAAGAGTTTTAAAAGGAAAGAATGTTCAGGTTGGGTTTGACCGGAAGATTGAAGTTAATCGACAGTTTCTCACCGATCTTGAAGAAGGGGATATACAGAAGATTGATTTTCTGAACTATGCCGATGACATTTTGATTATTCATGGCACTGAGGACGAAGTTGTTCCTTTTGAAGCCGGTCGAAGATTTGCAGAAAACAACTTGATTGAGTTCGTTCCGGTCGAAAATGCCGACCATAGATTCCAGAATCCTGCTTGCATGGAATTGGCTACAAAGAAAGTTCTGGAATTCTTCAATTTTTGAAAATGTTGATGAATCCTGATAAATGTTTGGCGGAATATATCATTCATAACCTCTCGGTATAACGAAAGGGTTTCCCCGTATCTCAAATAAAAAAGACAAGCCGGAAAGCTTGTCTTTTTTTGTATTGTAAAACCACAC
>DBWO01000003.1 GCA_002309055.1 Ruminococcaceae bacterium UBA1236 | reverse complement strand
CAGAAGTCGAAGAACCACTGGGCCTCACGGTGGAGTTTGCGAATCTGGTCAAGCTCGGCCTCGGTCTTCTTTCCTCCCGATACGGCATCCGTAAGGGTGTCCTTGAGCTTCGAGAGCTTGTTTCCGACCTCGGTTTCCCTGTCCGTGACGCGGGCCTGGATGCGGCGTACCATGCTGACCATGTCGGTGTCGCCGTGGCACTGCACACATGTGGAAAGCAGGGTCTTGTTGTTCAGAGGGCTCTCGAGATAGTGGCTGTGATAGACGGTTCCGTCATCGGCCATCTCAATTGCCATGTGGCAGTCGGCGCAGTTCAGAAGCTTGCCGTGCTTGCCCAGAAGATAGGTCTCCATCTCGGGATGCTGGGCCTTCAGCTGTTTTGTTCCGGTTCCGGGCTGGATCCAGTCATAGAAACCCACAGAGCCGTCCGGCATGACCATGTTGTCGTAGAATGCAAGGATTGCCTCAGGAGTCATGGTGTCTATGCTGGAATAGGGCATCATCGTCTCCTTGTCGGTCGGAGTGAAATAATACTCTATGTGACACTGTCCGCATGAAAGCGTCGATTTGTCGATGGTGGCCATGTTGCTGCCCAGTGCCTTCTGGACATAGGAGTGCGTGATGACGATCTCTCCGTTGTTCTTCGCACTGTTGCCGTGGCAGTTGTAGCAGCTGATGTTCTTGTCCATCTTGGCATAGACCTCGTTGAAGTCCATGGTGTAGACACCGACACCCAGCTCGTTGACCAGTTGCGTGAAGTTCGGGGTCTTGCATGTCAGACAGTTTGCAAGGGCGTGCGGACGGGCTGTTGCGGCAACATCCGCAAGAGTATACTCATGACCTCTCGCACTTCCGTATTCCTTGGCGAATCCGAATCCCTGATAGATGTTCACAAGGTACGGATCCTGCTCCAGATAATCGGTGATGTAGCTGTTCTGGTCGTTGGCATGCATCGTCGCAGACACGTACGGGAATGACGGCTCATATGTGATGTCTTCCCTTGTGAGCGGACCCAGGGCTCCCCTGTTCTTTATATGATACATGATCTGGGGGCCGAAGATTCCTCCGACGGTGGCTATTGCCACAACGATTATGACGATGGCGATTATCAGCTTGATTGTTTTCTTACTCTCCATCATCGACCTCCTCCCTGACTGGTTTTACGGCCGGCGGGGTGATTACCTTCACAGGGCACTTCTCGGCACATTTGCCGCACTGGGTGCACTTAGAGTAATCGATGCTGGCAAGGAAGTTCTCCACATGGATGGCATCGAACTCGCACTGGCGTGTGCAGAGCATGCAGCCGATACATCCGGCAGAACATTCTTTGCGTGTTGTGGCGCCCTTATCGTGGTTTTTACACAGCACCGCGGCCTTGACTTCCTCAAGCGGAAGCATTTCGATAAGGCCCTTGGGGCAGGTCTTAACGCACATCTTGCACGCCCTGCAGACTGAGGGGTTGATTCTCGCAACGCCGTCGCAGATTGAGATGGCGTTATATTCGCAGGCTGCTACGCAGTCGCCGTAGCCGAGGCAGCCGTAGATGCACTCTTTGGGTCCGCCGAAGGCCTGGGTTGCCATTTTACAGCTGTGCACGCCGCTGTAAATGAGCTTCTGCACGGCAACATTGTTATGGCCTCTGCAGAGCACTACCGCGGCAACGGGCTTTACGGAGCCGGCTTCAACGCCGAGTATTTCGCTTATCGCCTTGGCGGCTTCATTCCCGCCGGGATTGCAAAGAGCGGTGTCGGTAACTTCGCCGTTTGAAAGAGCGGCGGCATAGCCGTCACAGCCCGAAAAGCCGCACGCGCCGCAGTTTGCGCCGGGCAGGCATTCTCTTATGGCTGCCGCCTTTTCATCAACGGGCACGGCAAAAACCTTGGATGCAATCGCAAGGGCGAGAGCCGCGAGAGCGCCGATTGCCGAGAGAATGGCAACGGCAATGATAATAATCTGAAAATTCATTCAGCAGCCCTCCTTAACCGAATATATTCTCGACTATACCCGAGAATCCCTGGAATGAGAGGGAAACGAGGGATGCCGAAATCAGTGTGATCGGGAAGCCCTGAAGAGCTTTGGGGATATCATTGCCCTCAAGCCTCTCGCGCACGCCCGCAAACATCACCATCGCGATGAGGAAGCCGACGCCCGCGCCCACGCTGTTGACGATGGACTGCGCAAAATTGTAGCCGCTTTCAACATTGAGAAGCACCACGCCGAGAACAGCGCAGTTTGTGGTAATCAGGGGCAGATATATGCCCAGGGCATTGTAAAGCGAGGGAATGAATTTCTTCAGAATAATCTCAACAAACTGCACCAGAGCGGCTATAACCAGGATGAAGACTATGGTCTGAAGATACTCAAGATCGTTTTTAACAAGCAGATATTTGTTGATGGGGTAGGTCGCGGCGGTGGCAAGCGCCATAACAAAGATAACCGCAACGCTCATGCCCACTGCCGTGTTGAGCTTTTTGGAAACTCCGAGGAAGGGGCATATGCCGAGGAACTGGCACAAAACATAGTTCTCTGTAAGAACAACGGTAAGGAAAATAGCAATCATGATGCGCTCTCCTCCTTTTCTTTATTCTCGCAGGATTCTTCCGTGCCGTGCAGGCTGCAGGAATGAGCCATGGGGCAGGCATCGCAGCCCTTGAGCTCCGCCTTGGGCTTGCCTCTGCCCTCGGCCACTTTGTTGGCAAGAGCCATAACAAGGCCGAATACGAGGAATCCGCCGGGCGCCATAACCATAACGCCGATGGGGTTTTCAAGCAGTTTGAAACCTGTGAAGCTTGTCGCGCCGAAAAGAGCGGTCAGACTGTCAATACCTTCAAGGAAGGTGCCCGAGCCGATGATTTCGCGGATTGTTGCCATAACGATGAGCGCGAATGTGAAGCCCACGCCCATGCCCAGGCCGTCAAAGAATGACGCGCCAACGGGGTTTTTGCCCGCGTATGCTTCCGCTCTGCCGAGGATGATGCAGTTAACAACGATGAGGGGCAGGTAAACGCCGAGCGCATCGTTGAGAGCGGGCACAAACGCTTTAACGAGCATCTGCACTATGGTAACAAACGAGGCTATAACAACGATATATGCGGGAATTCTGATTTTTGAAGGAATAATTTTTCTCAGCGCGGAGATAACAACGTTTGAGCAGACAAGCACAAGCGTTGCGGCAATGCCCATGCCGATTGCGTTGGTCACCGCGACCGAAACCGCGAGTGTGGGGCAGGTGCCGAGCACGAGGCGGAGCACGGGATTCTCACGGATTATACCCTTTGAAAATTCTTTTCCTAAGCTCTTTTTCTCAGCCATTTGCCCTCACCTCCTTATCAACGCAAAGTAAGGCATTGTTGACAGCGTCCGTAACTGCCGTTGAAGTTTTTGTGGCGCCCGAAACGGCATTGACGGTGCCGCCGTTTTTGGTGAGCGCCGCCGAGCCGAAAAGACCTTTGAACTGGTCAAGGAAGCCGGTGTTTTTGGGAATCTTGCCGCCGATTGACGGTGTTTCGCTGATTTCAAGGAAGTTGATGTTCACAACCTTACCCTCAGCGTCGATGCCGACCATAAGGGTAATGGTGCCGTCATATCCGCCTTTGCCTTCGGCGGTTACGGCGTAGCCGGCAACATTGCCGCTTTCGTCATAGGCGGGTGAAAATGTGCCGTAGTCATTTGAAACGGCCTCGCCGAATTCTTTTGCATCGGGAAGCACTTCTTTCATCGCCTGCTGCTCAGCCGCGGCGGCGTTTGCCTTGATAACGGGGGCGGTCACATCGTTTGTAACGCCGAGCAGCGCAGCCGCAACAAAGCAGATTAAAAAGAGGACCAGAGTGGGAACGACAAATTCTTTAATGCTTTTCACGCTGTCTCCTCCTTTGCTTTTTTCTCCTTCTTGGGGGTGCCGAAGGGCTTGGGAGTTGTAAGTCTCTCAATAAGAGGAGTAAAGATGTTCATAAGGATAATCGAATAGGATACGCCCTCGGGGAGCGAGCCCGCGAGACGGATAAGGCAGGTGATAAGTCCGCAGCCGATTGCGAAAATAACCTTGCCCTTCTTTGAGATGGGGCTTGTGGTATAGTCGGTAGCCATAAACACGGCGCCGAGCACAAGGCCGCCCGAAAGGAGCTGATATGCGGTGTAGGTGAAATCGCCCTTGCCGGCTATAAGCATAACAACGGCAACAGAGCCGATGTAAACGCAGGGAATAAGCGGGGAAATAACCTTGCGGATTACAAGATAAAGGCCGCCCGCGAGGATTGCGAGGATGCAGGTTTCACCGAGGCAACCGCCTCTCATGCCGATGAGCATATCGGTGAGTGTGGGAAGTTCTTCCGCGCTTGCCGCAAGGGGAGTTGCGCCCGTGAGAGCCTCAACACCGCCGAGATTCATAAAGCCCGCGCCGGGCTGAGTCCATTTTGACATCTGACCGAATGACAGAAGCATAAAGATTCTGCCGGCGATTGCGGGGTTAACGAAATTCTGACCGATGCCGCCGAAGCACTGCTTGACTATAATGATAGCGAAAGCGTCGCCGGCGATTATCATCCAGAAGGGAATGCCGGAGGGGCAGTTGAAAGCGAGAAGCATTCCGGTGACTACCGCGCTCAGGTCCCCTATTGTGTTATTCTTCTTGAGGATTTTTCTCATTATGTACTCAAAGAATACGCACGCGGCAACGGAAACGAGGGTCAGGAGCAGGGCCCTGAGGCCGAAGATGACCGTTGACGCAATGAGAGCGGGGCACAGAGCGATGATAACATCGAGCATAATTCTGCGTGTTGTCACCGTGGTGCGAAGGTGCGGTGATATGCTTACATTAAGCATTTTACCGTTTATCATTTCTTTGCCGCCTCCTCTCTGAGCATTGATTTTGCAAGCCTCATATACTGCACGAGGGGCTTGCCCGCGGGGCAGGAGAATGCGCAGGAGCCGCATTCCATGCAGACCATAACGCCCATTTTATTCATAACGGAAGTATCCTTTGCCTTGACCGCCCTGACGATGTTGGTGGGCGTGAGTGAAAGCGGGCAGGCGGCGGCGCATCTGCCGCACCTGATGCAGTCGGTCTCTTCCTTTATGGTAGCGTCATCCTTCGCAAAAGCGAGAATGGCGTTGTTTTGCTTGAGAATGGGGAAATCGGTACCGACGAGCGAAACGCCCATCATCGGGCCGCCCATTATGATTTTGCAGGGGTCCTGTGAAAAGCCGCCGCAAAAATCAATTATTTCGCCGATGTTTGTGCCGATGGGCACTCTCACGTTTTTGGGATTTGCAATCGCGGAGCCGTCAACCGTGAGCGACCTTGAAACGAGAGGCTTGCCCGTTTTCATATATCTTGACAGGAACGCGACGGAAGCAACGTTCATAACAACGCATCCGACATCCGCGGGCAGTTTTCCCGGAGGCACCTGCCTGCCGGTAGCGGACTGCACCATCATTTTCTCCGCGCCCTGAGGATATTTGGACTCGAGCACCATAAGTTTCACTTCATCGTTGACATCCTCTTTGTCGTCCGCGATTCTCTTGAGAATCTTGAACGCTTCGGGCTTATTGTCCTCAGCGGCGATAACAACATTTTTGAAGCCGAGCATATCCTTAATCATATAGACCGCCGAGAGAATATCCCAGGAATTGTCTATGCACTCGCGGTAGTCAACCGTGATATAGGGCTCGCACTCCGCGGCGTTTATGACAAGCGTGTCAATGCCCTTGTCGGGCGGGAAGTTGAGCTTCACGTGAGTGGGGAAACCCGCGCCGCCGAGACCTACAAGGCCGGAATTGCGCACGGCTTTGATAAAATCCTCGCGGCTGTCCACTTTGGGCGGCTCAATGCCCTCCCATAATCTCATCTCGCCGTCGGATTCAATTGTGACCGCTTTTGACATAATGCCCTGCGGCATCTTTATGTCTCCCACGGCGGTGACTTTGCCGGAAACCGTGGCGTGAATCGGCGCGGAAACAAATTTGTCCGTGTCGCCGATGAGCTGGCCTACGGCAACCTCATCCCCTACCTTAACCACAGGCTCGCAGGGCGCGCCTATGTTCATCTGCATGGGGATAACAACTTTCTGGGGCGTGTCCATTCTGACAACCTCGAGGTCCGCGGTGTTTTTGTGGTGATCCACTTTAACGCCGCCCCTGACCTTTTTGACTGCCGTCAGGACGCCCTTGGGAACATTTGACATCTTTTTCCCTCCTGGTCTGGTAGTTTATTTGAAAATATTTTTTTGCTTCTCAAGCGCCGGTAAAACCGCCGCGAAAATAACACCTGTGAGCACGCCCGTTATTACACCGAAAATAACGAGAAACGGGGCGTAATAAAATGTGGCGCTGCTTCCGGTCATTGCCGCCGAGGCGCAGAGCTGGCCGAGATTATGGCAGAGCGCGCATATGACGGATATGCCCATATAGCCGATTTTTTCTCTCGCGTGCCTGAGCATGAAATAACCCGCGAGGCAGGAGAGCAGGCCGCCCGATATGCTCATCACAAAAGCGGTAAAGCCCCTTGTTGCAAATGTGAAAAGCGACTTCGTGACGGTTATTATAAGCGTCTCGGGCAGGCCTAATGTGCCCGCGGCAAACATGGTGATTATGTTTGAAAATCCGGGCTTTGCCCCCGGCGGCAGAAAAGGCATCTCCGGCAGGAGACTCTCAATAAAATTCAGCGCTATTGCCTGCGCGCACAGCAGCGCGCAGAGCGCGGGTCTGAAGTTTCTGTCTTTTTTCATATTCTCAGTATGTCAGCGCGTCAACCTCGCCGCCCGATATGCTTACAACGGTTTTCGCCGGCAGGCACACGGCGGTGTCGCCCTTCTTTGAAAGGTGCCCGGTCTTAACGCAGATTTTGTCGCGGCAGGAGGAGCTTTCAAAATATATCTCTCCGTTTTCGGCAACGATTACAACATCATATTCCGTATCCGGTTTTATTACGGTTTTCTCCGTCTGAGTGTCGAGGTCGATTTCCTCAACAAGCAGGGAATTCACCGTCACCCTCGCAATCCTGTGCCCGTCGCCCGCGCGCTGAAAATACAGCAGGCAGAGCGCCGCGATTACTGCAATGCCGACTATGAGAAAATCCGATTTTCTGATTACTTTACCCTTCATCTGCTTTCCTCAATGCGGTAGGTGTCATCGGTTATTTCAAGCTTATCTTTAATTCCGTCTGTCACGTGCACGGTGTTTTCGATGTCTATAAAAACTGCCTCACAGCCGAATTTTTCGCAGAGCGCTTTTCCGTTTTCAAGCCCGAGCACAAAGCACGCGGTTGAGAGAATATCCGAGAGTGTGCCGCTGTCGGACACAACAGTCACGGAAACAAGGCCGCTGTCGGCGGGGTAACCCGTTTCGGGGTCGAGGATGTGGTGGTATCTCACGCCGTCCTTTTCAAAATACCTTTCGTAGCTTCCGCTTGTGGAAACACAGCACTGCTTAAGATTAAGGACAGCCATATATCCGCTGCCGCCGGGGGTCTGTATGCCCACGGTGAAATCGCCTTTGCCGTAAAGCAGTATGCTGCCTCCGAGTGAAACAACAGCCCTTCTGACAAGCATTGAGCCGTATGCCTTTCTTATTTCGTCAAGAGCTATGCCCTTGCCGGCGGCGCCCATATCGACCGACAGCCCTTCGGGCACGGTGAACGTGCCGCCGTCAAACACGGCTTTGTCCGCGCCCGCTTTATCAAGGGCGGCTTTTATTTCATCTTCCTCCGGCACTCTTTCGTTATCGGTGCCTATGCCCCAGAGATCGCTGATTTTGCCGAGCGTGAAGTCAAAGGCTCCGCCGCTCTCATAAAACGCGCCTGTCATCGTGTTGAAATACTGACTGTATTCCGTGGGGATTTTCGCTTTTCCGTCACGGTTAAGAGCGTAAATGAGGCTTTTTTCGCTGTGGCGGGAGAGCACGTTAACATCGAGGTTTTCGGTTATCTCACGCGCCTTTTCCGCGGCGGCTTTTGCCTCAAGGCCGCTTACCTTAACGCTGTCGTATGTGTCCATCGCCATGAAATCGAGAGAGTATTCTTTCTGTGTGAGAATTAAGAATATGCCTGCCGCGGCAAGCACGGCAACAAGCAGAGCGATAAGCAATTTTTTTGAACGGGGCGCATTTATTCCCATAATAACCTCATTTTAACATATATATAGTTATAATACATCAAATTCGCGCTGTAATCAACAAAAAAATGAGCCGAATATTGATTTTTTGCAAAATAGTTTTATAATGAAAACAGAACGCAGTAAAGGAGTGCTTATATGTCATACAATGTGTATATGCCGGCCCGCTGTATTTACGGTGAAAACGCCGTCGCGGATAACTCCGCGGTTTTCGCTTCACTCGGCAGAAAGGCCCTTATCGTAACGGGCAGAAAGGGCGCCGAATCCTCGGGCGCACTCGCGGATGTTGAGGCCGCGCTCGAAAAAGAGGGAATCGGATACGCGGTGTTTAATGAAATACAGTCCAATCCTCTCGTTTCCTCCTGCCACAGAGCGGGCGAAAAAGCCAGGGAAACAGGCGCCGATTTCATCATCGGCATAGGCGGCGGCTCGCCTCTCGACTCGTCAAAAGCAATTGCGATTTACGCCTCAAACCCGTCTCTCGCGCCGCTTGATATATACAAGCGCGTTTATGACAACCCTCCCCTCCCCGTCGCTCTTGTCGGCACAACAGCGGGCACGGGCAGCGAGGTCACGGCAGTAGCCGTGCTCACAAACGATGAAACGGGCATCAAAAAGAGCATATCGGGGCCAGACTGCTACGCGAAAGTCTCTTTCTGCGACCCGAAATATACCCGCTCCGTACCTTTCAATCAGACGGTTTCCACCGCGCTCGACGCATTCGCTCACGCGACGGAAGGCTTTTTCACGGCAAAATGCGACGGCCCGGTTATGCTTTTTGCGAAGGAATGCATACCCGCTCTCTATAAATGCCTTTGCGCTCTCGCGGAAACAAACAGCGTGAGCGATGACCTTCGCGCGCCGCTCTATTACGGCTCGATTTACGCGGGGCTTGTTATCAATACCTGCGGCACCTGCTTCCCCCATCCGCTCGGCTATGTGCTCACGGAAAACTTCGGCGTGTCTCACGGCACCGCCTGCGCGGCTTTCTTCGCGCCTTTCATTGACAGGTGCGAGCGCTTTGCTCCCGAAAAGGCGGCGATGTTCTTTGAAATGACTGCGGATAAAGAGAGCGTAAAGGAAACCATCGCCTCTCTTACCGACCTTAAAGGCATAAGCATAAGCCCGAACGAAGCGGAGAAATACTCAATGAGATGGTCCGAAACCATCCCCCGCAACTTCCTCGCCTCCCCCGGCTCTCTCACAAGAGAAGAAGCGCGCGACATTCTCGCGACAATAGGTTAAAAGGTGAAAAAATGGATAAAAAACCCGGAACACTCCGCAAAAGCAAAGCACTCGCCGTCCTCTTTCTCGCGCTCGGCATTTTCGCCGCGGCGCTGATTGTGATGCGAGTCTGCTTTTACAGATTTGAATATGACCCGAAGTATTACCCGATAGATTACGGCAGGTTCAACTTCTTCTCGTTTTTCACGGTGCAGTCAAATCTTTATGTGTGCTTTTATCTCATATGCCTGGGCCTTGCCTTTCTCGGCAAAAACAGAGCGCAGAGGATTGTGATGAACCCGATGGTGCGCCTGAGCGTAACAACATATATACTCGTAACCGGTGCCGTATATTGCGGCGGAATACCGATGGGGATGACTCCCCCGCTCTACTGGAACGAGTTTCACCCTGTCCTTCTGAGCGTTGTGCAGATTGTTCACCATATGATTATGCCTCCGCTTGTGCTCATCCTGTTTTTCGCTCTGCCGAAAAGCGAGAGAATACAGGCGAAAAAACTGCCGCTGATCGGCATTTATCCGCTCGTCTATTCGCTGTTTTCAATAGCGCGCGGAGCCGTTTCCGACCCGCAGTTTTACCCTTATCCGTTCTACCGGCCTGAATTCTTCTGGGATATTTTCTGCAAAAACCGTGAGATGACTCTCCCCGCGGCCTACCTGCTTATGCTCCCGATGCTGATTCTCGGAATCGGAGTGTTTGTGCTTATTGCAGGAGTGCTTGCAGCAATCTATAACAGGACGATTAAAGAATAAACAGGTTTTAACGGCTTCAACAGAATAGGGGCACACATTTGACAGGCATAAAACAAACCCGGAGTTATGGAAAATTCTCATACTCCGGGCTTTTGCTATTCCGTTGTTTTCCGCAGTTAAGTCAAAACCCCCACTGCTTTGCGGTAACAGTTAGTCACGGTTTAACGGCGGTTATGAATCCGGCGTAAACGCATTATTATTTTCACAATGCGTCCATTGTTTCCGAAAGCCACTCGTTATAGTAATCATACGGGGTACGGGTCCACCAATCCAGAAGTTTGTTCAGAGCTTCAAGGTCCTTGTTTAGGTCGGTGCACCTGTACTGCTCCGGGTCGCGGTTTACCGTCACGATATGATTGTTATCCTCTTTAAAATCAATCCGGTAAATGCAGTGCCCCGTCCAGCTGCGGTGCGCCCACAGAACAGAATCCTCCATATACCAAAACCACTTATCCTCCATCTCCCGAGGTATATTACCGCGGCGGAGCGCGTCCATTTCTTCAGCGCTGAATGCCCTGTTCAGCACAAATGTTTCGTGCTGCTGCGGCATAGGTTTAGTTTTCCAATCCCCACGGCTGGCTGTGACTGCTTTGTTTTTGCTGCCTTCCGTCATATTTTTCTCCGTTTTCGGTTCATACTGTTTTTATACAATTATTGATTGAATGACACTCAAGGCGGTCCCGTTTTTTAGATTTTTACAAATCTTTCAAGAATCAGAACATTCTGATCAATTGTCGCATTCGTGCCCGATGAAATGCCGAAAACTCCTGCGGATGAACTGTTGCGGCCGATTTCCTTGGAATACGCGCAAACAAGTTTCCAGCCCTGCCGGCCGAGGGCATTCAGATTTACCCAAGAATAAACCTTCTTTCAGTAATAATCTTAATTATCGCTGCAGCAGTTATGCCGCTGTTTATAACAACTTATATTTTCCACTTTACATACATCAGCGAGGCGGTGCTGTCGCCGCAGCAGCGCGCGTAATATACGGTGAAGAGCGTGCCGTCCGGCAGCTCGACGGTCGCGGGGTAGCCGATGTCCTCATCGTCACAGCCGGCGAGGATGAATTCCTCATCCGATATATTTCCGTTTCCGTCAATGAGCCGGCCCCTTATGCCGTAAGGCTCGGCGCGTCTGCCGTAGGTGAGGACGATTATGCCGCGCGAGGTTTTGCAAAGGTGAGGGGGCGAGCCGCAGATGCCCGTTTCTTCGAGCGGGCTCCAGGTTTTGCCACCGTCCGGCGAAAAGGATTTTGTCATTGTGAAATAGTTGTCGTCTTCGGTCAGATGTGTGCGGAAAAGCGCCATTATCCTGCCGTCTTCAAGCTCCGCGCTGTGCACTTCAAAGAGCCGGCCGGAGCCGAGTTCTTCGGGGATTTCGCACTCGCCGGCCTTTTCAAAGCTTTTTCCGCCGTCGGTGCTGACATAAGCCGAAAAGCGCCCTTCGCGGGCGGGGTCGCCGGTAAACACCTCTTTGCCGAAATAAAGAATGCTGCCGTTTTTAAGCATAATCGGGCCGTGGGGGCAGTGCACGGCAATCCGCTTTTCTTCCTGCGCTTTTTCGCCGTAATCGCTGAGAATGCGGTAAAAACAGCCGCCTTTTCTCTCGTTTTCGGGAATCAGTTTAAAGTGCGCGAGAAGCCCTGTGCCCGCGTCGCCGCTGTCGGAATGTATCCAGTCCGCATAATCGTTTTCATAAGCGTGCGCCGGATGGGAGCACCTTGTGACAATCATTTTACCGCCGCCGAGGTAAAGTATGCCGGGGTCGCGGTCATCGAGAAAATGGTCGTCAATAACCGTCGGCAGTGAAAAGCTTTCGCCCATGTCGCGGCTTTTATACATCACGATTTTGCCGAAGGGGCACATGTGGCCCATTCGCATGCCCGAGCAGACAACATATATCACGCCGTTTTCATCGGTGCACGCCGACGGCCACGCGTGGTAGGAGAAAAAGCCGTCTGTTATTCTTGATACAATTCCGCGTTTGATTATTTCCATAACAGCCACTCCTTCAAATAATAACGCCCCGCTGAGCAGGGCATTATTTAATCAATTCTGAATTCCACATACGCGTTCAGTATGTCTTTATCAACATATTCGCCTTCACAGAAAACTCTTGCTCTGATGACTATGCGGTCGCTGTAGACGGAGATGATATAGCCCTGACCGTTTTTTGAAAAACTGCCGTGGTTTATAACTCCCACCGTCGGGAGGGAAAGGGCTTTATACGAGCCGTAGTCTTCAAAATTATACTTGCTCACTCCGTAGTGCAGATGACCGGTGATGAAAATGATATTCTTATACTTTTCAAAAACAGCCTTGATTTTGTCGGAACTTTCTCCCACAGAGCCGCGCCAGCTGCCCTTGCCGAGCCAGGTAACGGGCAGGCCGTTTGTGCGCTTTAAGGTCTGATGGTTGAGCACAAACACGGGCTTGCCGCCGCATGAGGCAATCTCCCTGTCGAGCCACTCAATCTGCTCGTCGCTGATGTGAGAGCTCTCAAACGCCGGGGAATCCGAGCCCATCATAATGAATTTATATGAGTTTATCTCGGTTGAGAAATAATAATGCTCATCAGAGCCCGCTATTCCTCCGTCGATGCTCTTTATAAAACCGTTAAACCGCCTGAGCTGCGATTTGTAATGCCTTACCCTTATATCGTGATTGCCTGAAACGGCAAGAAAATTTTCAAATTTATCGCTTACTCCTCCGATAATCCCGGCCGCCATACGAAGTTCCGCGTTTTTGCCGAACTCGCATATATCTCCCAGGAGCATGAGCACATCCGCTTTGCCCTTCATATTCGCAAGGTCGCGGCAGGCGCCGGAAAGGCGGGACGAACGAAGGGGCGAAACGAAGGAAACCTGCGGATCGCCCCATGCAATAATATTCAGCTCTGCGCTCCCGTCAAGTATGATCGGGTCTTTTTCGGACGGAGAAGGGATGCCGACCGCGCCGAGCGCGGCCTGCATCTTTTTTAATGTTTTGTCTGCTGACATATTATTCCCCTGCCGTTACTGTTTTACAAACTCCGTACCGTCGATGTAAATGGAGCTGCCCTTCTTTTCAAAGGATTTTGTGATGGTTCCGCCTATTCCGAGGAAAGTGGTTGAGCTGGAGAAAATGATACTGCCGTCTTTAATCTCATAAGTGCCGCCGATTGAAACGCCGAAAGCCTCGCCCGTAACTTTGTTATCTTTGTCAAAGGTGAGTGTTCCGCCTACGGCACCGGTGGATTTATATGTGCCTTTGAGAGTGTTGCCGCAGCCGGCAAAAATGCAGGCCACAGTTGCGATTACCATAATTACCGCGATAACTTTAATTGCTTTTTTCATCTGAAGGAGTCCCCTTTCAATTTTGTTTATATTCATTTTACACATTCATAAGGAAAAAATCAACATAAATAACAAACTTTCATCGGAATAGAACGTAAAAAAGCAAAAAGGCACCTCTCTTGGGGTGCCTTTTACTTTTGGCGGAGAAGGGGAGACTCTCCCCCTCAGAAACACAGTCGTCTCACTCGCTGTTTCGCTTCGTGATACTACTTGTTTCTTCACCTCAGCGTAACGCCTTCATCTGCCACCGGCAGCGGCGTTACGCTTCGCCCCACGCCGGTCCCCGGCGCGGTCGTTCGCTTCGTCGTCACAAGCTCCGTATCACTCGCGTCCGCGCCCTGAAATCCTGTGTTTGCACGGACTCTCATTCACTCCGCTGCTCCTCCTCTCCCCAAAAAGTCTCTTGGACTTTTCGGGGGCCCCGTATAA
>DBWO01000009.1 GCA_002309055.1 Ruminococcaceae bacterium UBA1236 | reverse complement strand
TGCTTAGGTAGAATACCACATCAATACCCTGTTGTCAAGTATTTTTTTTGAAAATCGGTAAAAAAAATTCGGGCGCATAACCGCGCCCGGAAGAGTGCTTATTCCGCTTGTAAAAAATGCGCAAAACAGGGGGTTTGCAAGAGCCGTGTTTTATGCATTTTCCTTCGGTTCGTTCCTTACGGATGTATAGCCGCAGATAAAGCGGTGCTCATCCATATAGTCATCAATGCTCTTTACGGTGACGGGCTCGGTTGTGCCGTTGGTCTTATTGTAGATTCTCACGCCATCCTCAACGTTTTCGATGGCAACGGTATGTATGCCCTTGAATGGGTGCCTCGCGTTCCAGAAAGTGATAACGGCGAATTTGTGATTTGCGAAGCTCTTTCTGAACTTCGCATATTCTTTGTTGTATATCATAGGTATTTTATTATCTTTAAAATATTTACCTATAGCAAAGGGCCAGGTGCCGAACACTCCGCAGAACGCGTGGCCGTAGGGGTAAACCTCCCTTGCGATATTGCAGAGCTCATCCGGAATACCGAGGAGATAACGCATATTGTAAATCGCGATAATCTCACAGCCGTTATAAGACATGGGGAAAAAGCCGTATCTGCATGTGGCAAGAGTGCCCCTGCCCTGTCCGTTGAGAAGGCCGCTGCCGGGATTGATGTTTACATTCTTTTTATAATTGAACTTCTCAATCATATTAATCCTCCATGTTTTCGTCAAGGCCGCCGAGCTCACTGCGGGCTTTGAAGATGTAGCCGTTTTGCTCAAGCACGGACATATGTTCAAACGCGTCGCCGATACCGAGCGCGACACAGTTGACGGGGTCCGCCGCGACTCTTGTTTTAATCCCGGTTTTAGTCTCAATCATCTTGTCGATATTTCTCAGGAACGCGCCTCCGCCCGTGAGCACTATACCGGAGTCATACACATCGGCGGAAAGCTCGGGAGGAACCTCCTCGAGCATAAGGCGAATGGTTTCCGCAATATCCTCGAGAACGGGTCTCATCGCTAGGAAAACCTCGGTTGAGCTGATTTCAAAGCTGACAGGCATTCCGGTGATATAATTCTTGCCTTTCGCTGTCAGGCCGAGTTCAACATCTCTTAAAAGAGCGGAGCCGATTTTGATTTTAATCATTTCGGCGGTTTTGCTGCCGATGATGATATCCCTCTCCCGCTTAAGCTGCCTGATTATCGCCTCATCGAGCGCGTTGCCCGCGGATCTTGACGACCTTGAAACGGCGGTACAGCCCATTGTGATGACCGCGGCGTCTGTTGTGCCGCCGCCTATATCAACAACGGCAACGCCCTTCGGCCTGTCGCTCTGAAGCCCTGCTCCCAAAGCGGCGGCGAGGGGCTCATCTATGAGACACGCCCTGCCCGCGCCGGCGGAAGTGATGAGGTCAAGGATTGTCCTCTTTTCGAGCCCCGTGACCTGTGAGGGCACGCAGACGATAACATTTGGCTTGAAAACGGTATTTTTACAGACCTTGGTTATGAAAAACTGCACCATATGCCTTGTAGCTGTGAAATCGGAGATAACTCCGTTCACCATCGGCTTAACGACACGGATGCCTTCGTGATTCTTTTCGAGCATTGCGTATGCTTTTCTGCCGATACCGACGACCTTGCCGCTCTTGTCGTAAGCGACCGCCGCGGGCTCATTGAGCACAATGCCCTTACCCTCCGCGAACGCGATAACGGAGGTTGTGCCGAGGTCTATTCCTATGTTTGTTCCGATCATACTTTCACCTTGTTTCCGGCTTCTTTTTCGCTTTGGTCAGCGCCACGCTGACGCAGTATATCTGTTTTGCCCCGTAAAGCCAGAGCATCTTTGAACATTCGTTGAGTGTTTCGCCCGATGTTGAAATATCATCGCAGAGGAGCACCGTTTTGCCTTTGACCTTTACGGGGTCGGTCACATCAAACACACCCGCGAGATTACCTCTTCTCAGAAACGCCGAAAGGCCGTGCTGGGCTTGTGTTTCGTAAATCTTTTTGAGAATTCCCTGCTCATAAGGTATGCCCGATATGTCCGAGAATTCTTCGGCGATGAGGCGGCACTGATTGTAGCCGCGCGCCCTGCGCGATTTTTCGGTTATCGGTACTTCGGTTATGAAATCAAATTTTACGCCCTCAAATCTTTCGCCGGCGGTTTTGTATATTTCCCGGGCGAATTCACGGGCGCCCGCAGTGTAGTTGCGGAATTTGAAGGTGTGAATGCCTTTACGCACGGCGCCTTCAAAATAGAACGGAGCGGCAATACCGTCATAATAGTTTTCTTTGCCCCTGCAGTCGCACTCCTTTTTGCCTCTGCCGCATTTCGGGCAGACGGGCCCTTCTATACGGGGAAGATTCGCGGCGCACTCATCACACACGAGAGCATCGCCCGCAGTCCTCGCGCCGCAATAGACACAGCGGTTCGGGAAAATCGAGGCAAGAAACGAAAATCTCTTCTTTTCCATTATTCGTCACCGAGCATAATAAAGGATTTGAGCGCGGAATATCTCTTCTGCTTTTTGTCGTTCTGCACCATTTTCGCAACGGTGCCCTGCGAGCCGACAAGCACTATAAGCTCCCTCGCCCTTGTTACGGCGGTGTAGAGCAGGTTGCGGTATTCGAGCAGATAATTGATGCCCGTGACGGGGATAATCACCGCGGGGAATTCGTTGCCCTGGCTCTTATGAACGGTCACGGCGTAGGCGTGCTCAAGGTCGCGGCTGAATTCAAAGGGAATAGAGGCGACTCTGTCATCAAAACGCACGGTGAGAGTCTGCTCAAGCTCGTCTATCTCCTCGAGCCGTCCGATATCGCCGTTGAATACACCGAGGCCGGTGATATCGCCGCTTTTCCATTCGATATTATAATTGTTCTTTGTCTGCATCAGTTTGTCACCGAGGCGGAAAACTCTGCTGCCGAAAGCGTGCTCGGGCTTGCCCTTCTCCTTGGGGTTAAGCTGAGACTGGAGCAGTTTGTTGAGGTTTACCGTGCCGGTCTCCCCCTTCCTTGAGGGGCAGAGAATCTGAATATCGTCAAGCGGTGAATAATTATATGCCTTGGGAAGGCGTGAATGCGCAAGCTCGCAGATTGTATCGGCGGCTGCGGAAGGCGCGGGCCTTTCCATAAAGAAGAAATCCTTGTCCTGCACGCCGAGCTCGGGCATTTCGCCGCGCACAATGCGGTGGGCGTTGGTTATAATAAGGCTCTCGAGCGCCTGCCTGAAAACAACGTCAAGCTCAACCGTGGGAATGACGCCCGAGTCAACTATATCGTGAAGCACATTGCCGGGGCCGACGGGCGGAAGCTGGTCGCTGTCGCCGACCATAACGAGGCGGCATCCTATCGGAAGGGCCTCGAGCAGGGACGAGAAAAGCTGAACATCGACCATCGACAACTCGTCGATGATAACCGCCTGCGCCGTAAGCGGATTGCGTTTATTCCTGGTGAAAACGGGTCTGTCCTCGCCGTCCCACTCAACCTCGAGCAGGCGGTGAATTGTGGTTGCCTCCTTGCCGGTTAGCTCGCTCATCCTTTTGGCGGCTCTGCCCGTAGGCGCGGCGAGGGCTACCTCAAGCCCCTGATCCTCAAACACGCAGAGGATGCCTCTGAGGGTGGTGGTTTTGCCCGTGCCGGGGCCGCCTGTCAGAACAAGGATGCCCTTTTCAACCGCGAGTTTAATGGCATAGCGCTGTTTATCGTTATAGCACACGCCGCCGATAAGCTCGGCGCGCTTTATCTGCTCCTCGATATCGGGGAAGGCCTTCGCGGCGTATCTTTTTGAAAAAAGCAGACTCTGCGCCGCGCTTTTTTCCGCTTCGTACATCTCCGGCATAAAAATGAATTCTCTGCCGTAAACCTCATCGCGGATAAGGCGTTTTACGCTGATAAGCACGTCAATCGCCGTCTGTATTTCGTCCCCGGAGCATCCCATAAGAGACTCGCAGGGGGCGGTAAGGCTTTCACGCGGCACGCAGGTGTGACCTGAATTAAAGAGGTTGTGGCGCATCACAAAAATGACGCCCTCACGGATTCTGTATTCATCCGCAACAGGTTTATCGAGGGAACCCGCTATGCGCTCCGCTCTCTCAAAATCTATGCCCTGAATCTCGTTGCAGAGCGAATAGGGATTTTTCTCAACAACATCCGCAGACCTCACGCCGTATTTCTGATAAACTTTCAGCGCCTCGGCGGAGGAAAAGCCGAATTTTTCGAGGGCAATAAGGGCCTCGCGCTCTTTTGCCATGCGGTTGAATTCCCTTGATATCTCCATAGCTCTCTCAAAGGAGATGCCTCTGATTTTCGCGAGGCGCTCGGGATAGAGCTCGATTATCTCAAAGGTCTTTTCGCCGAATTCGCTCACTATTTTCTGAGCGGTCTTTTCCTTGATGCCTTTGATAACACCCGAGGCGAGGAACATAAGCATCTCATCCGCGGTTTCGGGAATTGAGCGCACGCAGCTTGCCACCTTGAACTGCTTGCCGAAGGTGGGGTGCACGTCCCAGTGCCCGGTGAAGGTCATTTTTTCGCCGGGAAATATGTTGCCCACTTCGCCCACGGCAACGACCTCGCCCTCTTCGTCGCTGAAAAACTCAAAGACGGCAAAACCGTTTTCACTGTTTTGATATGTTATGTTTTCAACTGTTCCCTCAAGGGAAATAATCTCAGGTTCATTCATAATCATAATGCGGGGCGCGAAAGGCGCCCCCGTAAAATCAAAATGCGTGAGAAGGTCTGTAAGCCGAGTTCTGTCATTTAAGGCAATTATCTTTCTACGCTTTACATTGCTGCAAAGCTTGAGCCACCCGTCGGAGTATCGCCGAGCAAGCGCAGGGGAAAATCCCCGCCTCCGGTCGGTGTTGCTTCGGATAGGGTTTGCAGGGCC
>DBWO01000040.1:9290-62026 GCA_002309055.1 Ruminococcaceae bacterium UBA1236 | reverse complement strand
GAGCTCGGCGCGGGCACGGACCCCGTTGAGGGCGCCGCTCTCGCGATGGCAATTCTCGAGCAGCTTCACGCGCAGGGCGCGAAAATAGCCGCCACAACCCATTACGCGGAGCTCAAGGCTTACGCCCTTGAAACACCCGGGGTTGAAAACGGCTGCTGTGAATTTGATGTTGCTACATTAAGGCCCACCTACCGCCTTCTCATAGGCGTGCCGGGCAAATCAAACGCACTCTCCATAAGCGAAAAGCTCGGTCTCAAGGCCTCCGTCATAGAGAGAGCAAAAAATCTTGTTTCGAGTGACAACAAAGAGTTTGAAAATGTTGTCGACAAACTCGAGCTCACACGAAAGAAGATGGAGGACGAATACGAAAACGCAAGGGCAATGTCCGAAACGGCGCAGAAAGAGAGAGAGGCCGCCGAGAAACAGAAAGAGGAAATCGCCGCTCTGCGTGACAGAGAGATGGAAAAGGCGAAGGCGCAGGCAACAAAGGTTGTGGAGCAGGCAAAACGCGAGGCTTACAAGCTGATGCAGGATATCGAAAAGCTCCGCAAAGAACAGGCGGCGACAAAGGACGCCTCCGAGCTCGCGAAGCGCGCCAAATCCGCCATGAAGAAGGGCATAGGCGCGATAGACTCTGCTATGGACCCCGTTACGGAAATTGATGATGATGAGGATTATGTGCTCCCGAGGCATGTTGTCGCGGGCGACAATGTTATAATCAGAGATCTCGGCAAAACGGCAAAGGTTATCGCTCCCGCCGATAAAAACGGCAACGTTGAGGTTATAGCGGGCTCGATAAGAACGAGAGTAAAAGAGGATAACCTTAAACTGACAGACGCTAAACCGCCCGAAAAGAAGAGCGCGCCCAAACCGCGCGCATCGGGCGAGAGCAGGCTGAACACCGCACCCGACACGCGCCTTGATATGAGGGGCATGACGGTGGATGACTGCCTGCTTGAGCTTGACAGATTCATCGACCGCGCGCTCAGAACCGGGCTTTCGGAATTCACCATAGTGCACGGCAAGGGCACCGGCGCACTCAGAGGCGCGGTGACGAGATATCTGAGAAGCTCACCCTATGTAAAATCCAGCAGACTGGGTGTTTACGGCGAGGGAGAGGACGGCGTGACCATCGTAACGCTCAAATAAAGGTGTAAAGCCACATAGCTTTACAGATAATCCCAAAAAAGATTTTCACACCGATAATGTGAATAACTGCATATATGTAGTGGCAAAATCCGTTTTCGGGCACAATTTGTTGTGAAAATGCAGAGCTTCACCACATTTTCACGCTCCGGATGTGAATAACCTGCCCGATATATATAAAATTTATGCTTGACAAACGCATACCCTTATAGTATAATGGCGACCTGTAAAGCGCAAATGCTTTACAGGTTCGTTGAATTTTTACCGGAAGGAGGGTCTTGTGTGGCAAAAAACTATGAAATGGCAATTCTCATAGATTTTTACGGCGATATGCTCACAGAAAAACAGCGTTCTTTTCTTGAATACTATTATAACGACGACCTCTCCCTTTCGGAGATAGCCGAAAACGAAGGCATCACCCGCCAGGGTGTGCGTGACGCAATCAAAAGGGCCGAGGGTCAGATGCTCGAGATGGAAGAGCGCCTCGGTATGGCAAAAAGATTTGCCGAGATGAGCGAAGGCCTCAAAGAAATAATCGAGTATTCAAACAAGATTACGGAATATAACCTGAGGCACGGGCTCTCAAAAGAGATTAACGACTACAGTCTGAACATAAAAACTAGAGCAATGACGATGCTCGAAACTTGAGAGGTGAATTCCTTTGGCATTTGAAGGTCTCTCGGAAAGACTCGAATCAACATTCAAAAACTTAAGAGCAAAAGGCAGCTTAACCGAGTCCGACGTGCGCTCCGCTATGAGAGAGGTGCGTATGGCACTTCTCGAGGCCGACGTTAACTATAAGGTAGCCAAGGATTTCACAAACACCGTTACCGAGAAAGCTATCGGCGAAAAGGTTATGGAAAGCCTCACCCCCTCTCAGATGGTTATCAAGATAGTCAGGGAAGAGCTTGTGGACCTTATGGGCGGCACAAACGCCCGCCTTGCCTACGCTGCGCATCCGCCCACAATACTGCTTATGTGCGGCCTTCAGGGTTCCGGTAAAACCACCCACTGCGCAAAGCTCGCTCTGATGCTTAAAAAAGAAAACCACCGCCCCCTGCTCGTAGCGTGCGACGTTTACAGACCCGCCGCTATCAAACAGCTCCAGGTTGTGGGTGAGCAGGCGGATGTTCCCGTTTTTGAAATGGGTCAGGGCGACCCGGTTGAAATATCAAGAGCCGCGATAGGCGAAGCCAAAATGAAGGGCTACGACTACGTGATTATAGATACCGCGGGCCGTCTTCACGTTGATGAGGAGCTCATGAACGAGCTCAAAAACATCAAGGCGGAAGTAAAGCCTCACGAGATACTGCTTGTGGTTGACGCCATGACAGGTCAGGACGCGGTCAATGTTGCCACCTCGTTTGACGAAGCACTCGGCATTGACGGCCTCATCCTCACCAAGATGGACGGCGACACAAGAGGCGGCGCGGCGCTCTCGGCGAGAGCGGTCACGGGCAAACCGATCAAATTCGTCGGCACGGGCGAAAAGCTCGATAATCTCGATGTTTTCCACCCCGACAGAATGGCAAGCAGAATTCTCGGCATGGGCGACGTGCTCTCCCTTATTGAAAAGGCGGAGCAGACGCTCGATATGAAGAAGGCGGAAGAGCTTGAGAAAAAGCTTATGCAGAATAAGTTCGATCTCAACGATTTGCTCGATCAGTTCAGAAGCCTTCGTAAAATGGGCTCCATTCAGGATATGCTCGGCATGATTCCCGGCATCGGCAACAAGGCGAAAGACCTTGATGTTGACGAAAAGGAATTTGACCGCATGCAGGCCATCATTCTCTCAATGACTCCCAAAGAGAGAGCAAAGCCCGACATCATCAACGCCTCGCGCAAAAAGCGCATAGCCGCCGGCTGCGGCCAGAGCGTTGAGGATGTTAACTCCCTGCTCAACAGGCACCGTCAGATGCAGAAGCTTTTCAGGCAGATGAACGGCAAGCCCGGCAAACGCCACAGAAAGAACCGCATGCGTTTGCCCGGCGGCATGGATATGTCTCAGTTCGGTATGTAATAAGGCTTAAAGCCAATACATATAAATCACATTCTAATTTCCGGAGGAAAAACATTATGGCAGTAAAAATCAGACTTCGCCGCATGGGCGCAAAGAAATCACCCTTCTATCGTATAGTTGTCGCTGATTCAAGATATCCCCGTGACGGCAGATTCATCGAAGAAATCGGCACTTACAACCCCGTTGTAACTCCCATCGAAGTAAAAATCGATGCCGACAAGGCAAAGCAGTGGCTCAGCACAGGCGCACAGCCCACCGACACTGTTAAGGCCCTTCTCAAGAAGGAAGGTATCCTTTAATCATGGAACAGTTACTTGTAAGCATCGCTCAGGGTCTTGTTGAAAACCCCGAGGCAGTGTCCGTCACAACCGAAACACAGGAAGACGGCGCGGTTGTTTATCATCTTCACGTCGCGGAAAACGACGTCGGCAGAGTCATAGGCAAGCAGGGCAAAATAGCAAAAGCTATCCGCACTGTTATGAGAGCCGCCGCCACCCGCGTCAATTCAAAGGCGATAGTGGAAATTGATTAAGGAATATCTTGAAATCGGAGAGATAGTCGGCACCCACTCGATTCACGGTGAGGTGCGCCTTAATCCGTGGTGCGACTCGCCCGAATTCGTCAAAAAGTTCAAAACGCTTTACTTTGACGATAAAGGCGAAAAGCCAATCGCCGTTAAAAGCGCAAGGCCCCACGGCAACATTGTGATATTAAAGCTTGAAAATACGGATACGGTTGAGCAGGCCCAGAAGCTCAGAGGCAAAGTGCTGCACATAAAGCGAAGCGACGCTCACCTGCCCGAAGGAAGCTGGTTTATAGCCGAGCTCATCGGGTGCAGGGTGATTGACGCCGATAACGCGGAAATCTGCTACGGCACGCTTACGGACGTGAGCGAAACCGGTGCAAACGATGTGTGGCATATTACCAATGAAAAGGGCGAATATCTCATACCCGCTATTCCGCAGGTTGTTATCAGCACCGATGTTGCCGAAGGCGTAGTGACCATAAGGCCCCTGAAAGGTATCTTTGACCATGAGGATTGACATTCTTACCCTGTTTCCCGATATGTGCCTTACAGTGCTCGGCGAGAGCATAATAGGCAGAGCGCGCGAAGCGGGGCTTGTGGAAATAAACTGCCATAATATCAGGGACTATACTCTGAGCAAACACGGCAGCGTGGATGACGCCCCATACGGCGGAGGCATGGGCATGATTATGCAGGCCCAGCCCATCTATGACTGTTTTGCCGCTGTTTGCAGTCAAACAACGCAAAGGCCCCACCTTGTTTATACATCCCCTCAGGGTAAAGTATTTAATCAGGAGAAAGCCGTGGAACTGGCAAAGTATGAAAACCTTGCCATCCTGTGCGGTCATTACGAGGGCGTTGACGAGAGAGTTATTGAAGAGATAGTTGATGAGGAAATATCCGTGGGCGATTACGTGCTCACCGGCGGAGAGCTGCCGGCGCTGATAATTGCCGACTGCGTTGCGAGAATGCTGCCGGGCGTGCTTCCGAATGAGGATGCTTTTATGCTCGAGAGCCATTACTCCTCGCTCCTTGAGCATCCGCAGTACACCCGCCCCTTTGAGTGGCGCGGCAGGCAGGTGCCCGATGTGCTGATATCCGGCCATCACGCGAACATCGAAAAATGGCAGCGTGAAGAGAGCCTTAAGCGCACATTTGAAAGGCGGCCCGACCTGCTTGAGAAAGCGGATCTCACGAAAAAAGACCTTGAATATCTCGAAACTCTTAAATAATTAAAAAAACACTTGCAATTTAAACACTCTTATGATACAATTCTATCCGTTGTATTCAGACATTTGAAAGAGGTGAAACACATGAAAGACGGAATTCATCCCAAATACACCCAGACTCAGGTCCGCTGCGCTTGCGGCGCCGTCATCGAGACCGGCTCAACAAAAGAGAACATGAGAGTTGATATCTGCTCCAAATGCCATCCCTTCTACACCGGCAAGCAGAAGCTGGTTGACACCGGCGGACGTGTTGACAGATTCAACAAGCGTTTCGGTATCAGCGACAAATAATTAAACAATAAGGCTCGGCGGCGCAACTTGCGCCGCTTTGCTTTTAAGAGGAAAAGATGGACAGTTACAAGACCCTCAGAAATCCCGCTTCGGATGAATATATAGTGAAAAAATCCCGGTTTATCGCGACGGTAAAACCCGTGACAAGCCAGGATGAGGCGCTCGCGTTCATTGCGGAAACCTCAAAAAAATACTGGGACGCAACGCACAATGTTTACGCCTATATCATCCGCGAGGGCGGCACAAAGCGCTTTTCGGATGACGGCGAGCCGCAGGGCACCGCGGGCATTCCCGTGCTCGATGTGCTTGAAAAAAGCGGGCTCACGGACTGCGCTGTGGTGGTGACAAGGTATTTCGGCGGCATTATGCTCGGCGCAGGAGGGCTTGTAAGGGCCTATTCCCACTCCGCCTCGCTCGGCGTTTCAGCCGGCGGCACGGTGACAAGGGCAATATGCGTGAGAGGCAAAATCACATGCGATTACGGCTTTTACGGCAGGCTCTCGTCACTCATACCCGAAAACGGCGGAATCATTGAAGACACCACGTTTGAGGACAATGTGACAGTGACTTTCAGGATTAAGAAAGATGAAGCGCAGGCTTTCCGCGCTAAGCTGATTGACACATCAAACGGAAAATCCGATTTTGAAGCGATTGATGAATTTTTCGCAGATATAGATTGAAATCTGTTTTTATATTTCTTTATTTACATTGTGCGAAAAAGTGGTATAATGCAATTGAAATAAACGGGCATGCCCTGTGATTAAAAAGGAGTAATAAACATGAAAAAGATTATAGCACTTCTTATGGCGCTTGCACTTGTTGCCTGCGTATTTGCCGCCTGCGGCAAGACAGCCGAGACAGCAACCGAGCCCTCAAGCGAGGAAGCAGCATCCGACAGCACCGCAGAGAATGCGGAAACCCCTGACTTTCCCAAGATGATTATCAACAGCGAGCCCTTCGTTGTAACAGCGAAAGACGGCTTTGAAAACGCAGGCGTTACCGGCCTTGTTTGCGACGCTACAGCGAAGTATTCATTCAAGGCAAGCTCCGAGGACGTTAAATGGGACATCTATGTGCTTGACGCTCCCTTTGAGGACGGCGCAAGATACCTCATCCAGGCAAACACCCCCGCTCTTTCGGGCGACGGCGAGCTTGAAATTGCAGAAGGCAAGTACATCTATGTTGCCTGCAGCGAAAACGCTTTCACAGCCGACGCGGCATCCGACGCATCCCTTGCAATAAACTACGCGGACACGGCTGATGAAGCAGACATCACCGCAACCGAAGCGGCTCAGGCAGACATCGCCAGGATGATTATCAACAGCGAGCCCTGCGTAATCACTGCGGCAGAAGGCTTTGAAAACGCCGGCGTAAGCGCCCGCATCTGCGACGCAACCGCCAAGTATTCCTTCAAGGCAAGCTCCGATGATGTTAAATGGGACATCTACCTGCTTGACGCTCCCTTTGAGGACGGTGCAAGATACCTCAGCCAGGCAAACACCCCCGCTCTTTCGGGCGACGGCGAGCTTGAGATTGCTGAAGGCAAATACATCTATATTGCGTGCAGTGAAAACGCTTTCACAGCCGACGCGGCATCCGACGCATCCCTTGCAATAAACTACGCCGAGTAATCTTTCCGCTTTGCTTTTAAGCGAAAACAAAAAACAGAGACTCAGAGCTGCTGCCCTGAGTCTCTATATTTTTATCACTTAAAACACTTTGTTTTCAAGCTTGAAGAGGACTATAGCTTTCTCAATCAGATTGTTGAGACCTGCGGGAATCTTTTTGAGGAACTTGAGAACGGCGTTTGTCTCAGCTTCGTTCACGCGCTCAGCGCCGATGTTGCCGCCGAGGAAACCGGCTCTCGCCTTTGCGAACTCAAGCAGGCCGTTAACCTGACCGTCATAAGCTTTTTTCACTTCGCTTACATCGGATATGCCGAAGGTGTTCCAGCGGATGTGGTTCATAATCGCGCTGTCGGCTATTGTGCCGGCATATCCGGCAATCTTTTCGTTGCTCCATGAGGTAAGAACTTCGCCTACGGAAGCATTCCATACTTTCTCGCACTCCTCAATAAACTCCTTCTTCTGGCACAGGAGGTTAAAGATGGTGGGCTTTTCATCGATATCGGCTCTGCCGAAAACGGTGTTTCTGTACTGCCTGCCGAAACATACGGTGAATTTGTCGGGCACTCTGTAGTCAAGGCCGTATCTGCCCTCACCGTTATTGCCGAGCGCTATATCATAGTCCCACACGGGGCCGGCGTAAAGCTTGCCGTCCTTGGTGGTGTCAAGGTAAAGATAGGTTGATGTAAGGCCGGAATCCATATTGGAGGTCCACTCGCTGATTACATAATACTTTGCGAATGACTCAATGTCGATAAGGTCCTTGTAATCCTCGCCTTTTGAATTCTTGCCGCTCTCGCTGAGCACGGCATCCTCAAAGCGCTGATAATAATCGCTGATGAATTTAATCTGTTTTTCGGTCGCGTATTCGGGGCACTTCATAACGAAGGGCTGGCCGTCGTTTGAAACAAAGCCGGTGAGGTCGCCGATATATCTGTTGGCGATTTCCATCTCAAGGATGTAGCCGCCATCGGTTGTAACATTTTCGGAGCCCTCAAACTCAACATACTTCTGTGTGCCTTCAAGAAGGCCCGCGAATGTGCCGTATGTGCCGCCTACCGGGAGGGTGTCCATATCAAAATCCTCGCCGAATTTTTCAATGCACGCCTCTTCGTTTATATCGTCAAGGTTTTCAACATCTATCCTCGCGCTTGCCGCCTCAACCTTTGAAGTGAGCAGGTATGAGCCCTGATACTCGTTGTTGATGTAGAGATCAACGGGAGCGTTTTCGGGTGAATAAGCAAGGCCGGCTTCTGCCGCCGCGGTGTAAACAGCCGCGTTTCTCGCAAGGGTCCTGTCGTCTTCGTTGGCGATAAGGCACCATTTCTTGCTCTTCTGCATGCCGAGGATTTTCGCTTTCTTGTCAAGCTTTATGTTATAGGGCTTCTTTGCGCCCTCCCAGCTTGCGTTGCCTCTGCCCTTGATATATTCAAGGGTGTCGTTTTCGGTCTGCTCCTTGCCCTTTGCATTAAGGATGGAAATCTTGCCGGGCTCTTTGTGATTTTTATCGGCGTGAACCGCCTCAAGGGAGCCGCTCTCGGTTGTGATAAACACGGTGCCGATGCCGCTGCTTGAAAGCACGTTGTAGTGGTAGCTTGCGCCGCCGGCGGTTATTGTGCCGCTTTCGCCCAGGTCATACGCCTCGCCGTTAACGATTTCCGTGCCGTTAAGGGATGCCGCAGAGGACGCCCAGACATTGATTTCGGAAGCATCCCAGCATGAGGGGATGAAGAAGAAGTATTCGCCGCTCTCTGTTTTGAACCAGTCAACCGCGTTGAGAGCGTCCGCGCTCTCCGCGCCGCCCGATACGGTTACGGTGAAAGCGTCATCGGCAAACGAGCATACGCCGAGAAGCGACATGCACGAAAGCGCGATAATAACACTGAGAATAACAGCTGTAATTTTTTTCATGATTATTACTCCTTTACGAGGATAAGATAAAATAGATTATAGTATTGATTGCAATTGAATGTCAAGAACAATAAAGAAAATATAATGTAAACAATTACTGATCAACGGTCGGAAGCCTTCTTAACAGTTTTCTGAAAAATGCGATAAGCTTTTGGAAGAAACCGGATTTTACATTGACAGTTTCCACGGGCGAGGCGGCAATTGTTTTTCCGCTGCCGTCAACAATAGCCACATAAACGGAAAACGTATTTTCCGCTTCGGTCACCTTATATGTGTCGCCCTCGCCGAGATAAACGCCGTCCGCGCTGAACCACCTTATTCTGCAGTCCTCGGGGATTGCTCCCTGCGCGTGAAGGATTACTGTTGTGCGAAGGGAAACGTCAATGCTCTTCTTGTAGTTTCTTATGTGAATTTCGGGAGATACAGCCGACACCTTCACTGTCATTTCGCCGAGCAGGTTGCCGCTCTGCGTGCAGGCCTTGATTGACGCGGTGCCGGGAGCACGGGCGGTTACTTTGCCCTGCGAGTCTATCGAGGCAACACCGGGGTTATCCGATGAGAGCACCATAGGCAAGCCGCAAGCAAGGGTGATTGAAGGCTCCGCCTCAACAGCGTAGGTGCCGCTGTTATAAAGCGTTACGCTCTCATCGGCGAATACCGCGGTTATAAGCTCATAAGGAATACTGTTTTTCACGGCATAGTCATAAGCATAAGAGCCGTAATAGCAGTATATTTTTGCCGATGTGCCTTCAAAAGCATTATCCGCAATGCTTGTTACCGTAAACGGAATAATAACCTTTTTGAGCCCGGAGCAATCCGAGAAAGCGCCGGAGTAAATCTTATTTACGCTGTAGGGAAGCTCAATAAGCTCAACTTTGGAATTGCCCTTGAACGCATCGTAATTGACTGCCTTGATTTCTGAGGGCAAAACTATGTTCTTTGCGGTGCCGTCATAGGAAATGAGGGTGCTGTTCTTTATTTCAAAAGCGGTGCCGGAAGCATTGTTCAGAATATATCTCAGACCGTTGACGGATGCGAAAGCGTTTGCGTATGAGCCGTCATCACACACAATTGCCACATCGCCGCAGTTATAAAACGCAAGCGGGTCAATATCAATGACTGTATCGGGAATGCGGGCATATTTAAGATTTGTGCAGCCGGAGAAGCAGTAGGCGGGAATGCGCTGAACTTTATTGCCGATATTGATTTCTCTGATATTCCGGCAGTTTGTAAACGCGTTTTCCACATTTGCGTCAGCAGCGTTGTAGTTGACTGTGCTCAGACCGAGGCAGCTTGAAAACGCTCCCTCGCCGATGTATTCAACACCCCGGTGAATATTTATCTCCGCTATTTGATTGCATCCGGCAAATGCGTTTCTGCCGATATATTTAACACTCTGAGGCAGTGAAACAGATGTGATTGAGCCGCAATGCTCAAACGCGCTTTCCCCTATTCTCTCAAGACCTGCGGGGAAAGTGATACTTTTAATATTGGGGTAAGACATTTCGCTGCCGACAGCAAAAAAGAATGCGGGAACATCTTTTACACTATCACCGAAAACAAGATTAATTCCTTCGGATTCTTTTCCTGCGTTGGCAAACACATCAGCATAGTACTGATTCTGAATTATAATATCATTCGCATTGATTTCAAGATTTTCAAGAGACTTGAGATTTGCAAAAGCCCTCTCGCCTAAACACTTGACGTTATTATTTATCGTGAGATTTTTGATGCCGTCGCAGCCGTAAAAACAATTGTTTCCGATTGTTGTTACTCCTGCCGGAATGATAACAGTTTCAAGCGACTTACAGTTGGAAAATGCATAATTTTCCAAAGCAGTCACGCTGTCAGCAATATCAATCTCGGTAACGTTATAGAATCCGGAAAAAAGATTGTATCCGATTTCTGTTATTCCGTCTTTGACTGTTATTTTCTTGACAAATGAACGATAATACTTCAAATCCTTATTATATGCTAATGCTGTAGTTGTTTCTGAGTGTGATGTATAAGGTGGATTTGTAGTCTCGTCGAGTTTACTCACAAGACTTTCAAGCTGAGAAAGGCCATTTGCAGACGTTGTTTCTGGTGCCCTAGTGGAAGTGGTAGTATCTCTGTCATTTGCTGGTCTGGTAACTGAAGTAGTTGAACCTTCTCTTTCCCAATATGAATATGGCTGTTTTTGACTTGTTTCAGAGTAAGTCGAGTACACTCCGGATGAGTAAGGCTGAGTTTGATTGCGTGTTGTAGAAGACTTTGTAGTGTATCTAGTTTCAATAATTCTCCTGCTTGTTGTAGTATCTGTATTAATTATAATTGCACCCACGCCTTGAACAACAAGTTCACCAACTCTTGAAAGCTTCCAGCTAATTCCTTCTGAAAGCATTCCCCCAGCTATAAAAACATCCGAAAAAACTTTATGACAAACATCACACAAATCATCATTGTCTTCATCAATATGGTCGGTTTTGGGGATGTCTATATCAATACTCTGACCACAAGAAATGCATTCCTTGATTTCAATTCCGGTTTCTGTACAAGTTGGTCTCTTTATTATAGTATAATCATCTTTATACTCGTGTTCCTTTAAAGGTATATATTCAATATTGAAAACCTTTTCACATCTTAAGCAACGCTGTCCCGTTTGTCCATATTCAGTACAAGTTGCTTCCTTGATTGTTTCCTCTTCTCCAAGGGAATGTCCAAGTGCCGGATAAATAATTATAAGTTTCTTTCCACACTCAGTGCATATTTTATTGCTAACGCCATCCCAAGTACAATCTGGTTCACTTATAACCACCTCTTCGCCAAAGGTATGAGGTGGCACCTCTCTTTTACTGCCACAATAGTTGCAGTATTCATCGCAGAGATTATCATAGATATGCTCGTGCCCATTATCTATTGCAAAGAAACTATAACCATATTCACTTGCATACTGTTCGGCTGTGCTCCCGGAAAAGCCGCAAAGAGTTGTATAAATTGAAATGGAATCAGAATCAAAAGAACAATTATTTGAGTAAACTGTAAGGAACTCAAGATTGTTACAATTCTTGAATGCGTATGAATTAATATTTTTTATTCCATTACCAATAACAACGGTTTTAAGTTCAGTGCAATTATAGAATGCGTATCCTCTTATAACTGTAACACTGTCGGGGATTGTAATACTTATAAGCCCAGTGCATCTTTCAAATGCATTCCAATCTATATTTATGACACCATTTCCGATTGAAACACTTGAAAGCGCGGTGCATCCAGAAAAAGCATTGCTTCCTATACTGGTGACACTATCTGGAATGATTATACTTGTAAGCCCAGTGCACCAGTAGAAAGCTGATCCACCTATACTCGTAACGTTGCCCGGAATGATTATGCTTGTAAGCCCAGCACACCTAGAAAAAGCAGCATTTTCTATGCTTGTGATGCTGTCAGGTATGATTATACTATTAATGCCCGAGCAATTAGAGAATGCACTTGCTCCGATTGATGTGCATCCGCTGGTTATTATAACATTGTTGAAAAACGATGAATATTCCGTCCACGGAGGAGTATCGGAAGCAAAAGATACCATTTTACCTTCATTAGTAATTGTAAGAGTCTTTTCCTGCTTATCAATAACCCACTGCAATTTCTGACCAACAGTCCCTTCAATATACCTTTCATTTTCGGGGTATGAAACAGGAGATGTGGTGGAAATGTCTTCTGCATTCGTTTCCACAGTCACATAAGCATCGCCGCGCTTTACAATGAACAATGAACCAAACACAATAATAAACGTAAGGACAATTGCCGTAATTTGTTTAAGCTTCATACAAGGTCATCCTTTCGTAAAACTTGTTATTCGCGTCACAAATCAAAAGCCGTTATTTCACAAATTCCAGCAGGGATTTTTTCATGTTTTCCTGCCTTTGGGCGGCTTCGGCGCGGTTTGAACCTTTTACGGAAAAATAGAGCTTGAGCTTGGGCTCGGTGCCCGAGGGCCTTGCAGCTGCCCAGGAGCCGTCTGCAAATATAAATCTGAGCACATTCTCCTTCGGAAGGTCGCCGACGCCTTCGGAATAGTCCACAACTTCGGCGCATCCGTCAAGGCAGGATGTGCCGGCTTTACGCATTGCGGTCATTGATGCCTTTATTTTTTCACTGCCCTCTTTGCCTTTGAGCACCACGGTTTCGAGGGCATCGCAGTAATAGCCGTATTCGGCATAGAGCGCCTCGAGAGCGTCAACGAGAGTTCTGCCCTCATTCTTGTGGTAAGACGCCATTTCGGCAACGAGCATTGCGGCCGATACGCCGTCCTTATCCCTTGCGTGAGTGCCGGGAAGATAGCCGTAGCTCTCCTCATAGCCGAAAACATAGCTGTGCTCACCGCTCTTTTCCCACTGATTGATTTTTTCGCCGATATATTTGAAGCCCGTTAGGGTGAGGAACACCTCGCAGCCGTGCTTCTTCGCGATTTCGCTGCCGAGAGAGCCCGTGACTATCGTTGTGACAACGGCGGGGTTTGCACCCTTCTCTTTGAATTTCAGCACAAAGTCCAGAAGAAGCGAGCCCGTCTGATTGCCCGTGAGCAAAACGAACTTTCCGCCGTGCTTAACGGCAATGCCGATGCGGTCGCAGTCCGGGTCCGTGCCGATAACTATATCCGCGTTTTCACGCTCCGCCTGCTCAATGGCAAGGTTGAGCGCGTCCTTCTCCTCGGGGTTAGGTGAACGCACGGTGGAGAAATTGCCGTCCGGCATCTCCTGCTCTTTTACAACGCTCACATCCCTGCCCTCAAGGATTCTTGTAACGGGGATTCTGCCCGTGCCGTGAAGCGGAGTATAAACGATTTTAAGGTCTGATTTGCCGGAATACAAGCTCAGCTTCTTAACCTCGGCAAGAAAGGCGTCAAGCACATCGCCGCCGATTGTGTTTATGAGAGGATCGTTTTCATCCGCGAAAGCGATGCCGCCTATATCGGTGACGGCGTTTACATAGGCAATTAGCTTATCCGCGTCTCTCGGCACAAGCTGACAGCCTGTTTCGTCATAAACCTTATAGCCGTTATATTCGCGCGGATTGTGGCTCGCCGTGACAACGATGCCTGCGCTGCAGCCGAGGTATTTAACGGCAAACGAGAGCACGGGCGTAGGCATAAGAGTTTCAAAGATATAAACCTTTATGCCGTTTGCGGCAAGCACACGGGCAGCCGCGCGGGCAAACGAGGCGGAGTTGTTGCGGGAATCATAGGCAACGGCAACGGACTTTTCACCCGAGAATTTACCGGCGAGATAATCCGCAAGGCCTTTTGTCGCCTTTGCTATCATATATCTGTTCATTCTGTTGGGGCCTGCGCCCATAATGCCGCGCATGCCGCCGGTGCCGAATTCGAGCGTTTTGTAAAATCTTTCTTCAATCTCTTTTGCGTCGAGCGATTTAAGCTCAGCTTCAGTTTCGCTGTCAAGCGAGCACCAATACTCAAAATCTGTCATAATTCCACTCCCAAAGTAATTATTTCAAAAGGCGAATACTCGATAACATCCGTTTCACCCGTTTCGTCCTCAAGCATATTGAGCACTTTCATTTTTGCCGGCAGCCTGATTGTTCCTCTCCTGCCGTCCTGCTCGCTCAGGCGGTAAACGGCCATTGTGCCGTCTTCGCTGAGCTTCATAGCCTGCAGGTAGAGCGGGGTGAAATCGGGCCCGCAGTAATCAAGATCGTTTTTCATAAGCGGCGCGTTGTATTCGAGCGCCTTGCGGTTAACGCCCGCCTCGATGAAATCGCCGGCGTGCGGATAAATCATATAGCAGAAATTATGTATGTCCATATCGGATGTCGGGTCCGGCCTTATGGGAGCGCGCAGAAGCGAGAGAGCGAACGACCCTTCGTCTGCGCTCACGCCGTACTTATTCTCGTTGATAAGAGCAATGCCCGCGCCTGTTTCGCCCATATCGCACCATTTGTGACAGCAGGTTTCAAACCTTGCCTCCTGCCAGCTTGTGTTGCGGTGAGCGGGGCGGCGGATGTAGCCGGCGGAAGTGTCGCTGACAAGCTCTCTTGAAAGCAAGTTGCAGCCGAAGGTAACCTTGGCGAGCTTGTGCTTCTCCCTCCAGTCAACGATATTCTCAACCTCTATGCATCTTGAGCGGCGGAAAAATCTTATCACCCTGCACCAGTAGCTTTCGCCGGTTTTCTGAAGGGCGCAGAATTCGGCGCATTCGCCATCGCCCTGCATAAACTCAAGCGGTCTCATCGTTTCAACCGGCACGGGATGGTTTTTATAATCGGGCAGAATATCCCAGGCATCATAGTTGCCGGGTGTATCCGAATATATTTTGAGAGTGTTGAATTCGCCCTTCACCCATTCTCTGCCGAGTTCTTTATCAAAAAGCGAGAGGATGCTTCCGTCCTTCGCTAGACGGGCGGTGTAATAAGGCGTTTCAATGCCTTCTCCGGTCACTTTGAACCATTCATCCGCGCTCTCATATCCTGCCTCGCCGCAGGAGAGGGCGGGAATATCAAGCTTTGTATATCTGCCCTTCACGCCCTTGCGGAAGAATGAACCGCTTTCATCGGGCACGAATGTGACGGAATCTCTTTTGAAATTGAGGGAGTTAAAGAACTTTTCGCCCGTGCCGATAATGCCGGTGAGGGTGTCTTTAACCTGCTCATAATCATTGACGGCGTCACGGTAAACGGGGGTGATGTGGCTGCCGGGCAGGATATCGTGAAACTGATTTACCATCAGTTTTTTATATGCTTCTCTTATCTCCTCATCGGGGTAGCTCTCCCCTTTTTCGGCTTTTAAGAGAGAGACCATCTCCGCTTCGCGCAGAAGGAATTCGCACTTGCGGTTATAATCCTTGAGCTTTGCCTTTGTGGTGAAGGTGCCCCTGTGCATCTCAAGATAGAGCTCATCGTCCCAAACGGCAAGCTCTTTGTCTGCGGTGAAATTCTTCTCAAGATACTCTCTGCCGGTTGTGTGCTCGGTTTCGGGCATAACAGAGAGCTTTTTGAAGCGGTGCATAAGCTCAACCATCTCTTCGGTGGCTCCGCTGCCGCCGTCGCCGTAGCCGAACATCTGCAGGGTTGATGCGCCGCTGTCCTTATCCTGAAAAGCGTCCCAGTTACCCTTAACCTGCGAGGGCATATTCCAGGAGATAAAGTGCGTGGGGGGCACGCAGGCGTAAACGCAGGTGCCGTCAATACCCTTCCAGATGAAGTTGTTATGCGGAAAACGGTTTGTATCGTTCCAGGTGGACATCTTGTTTGAAACAAAATAATCTATGCCGCATTTTCTGAGAATCTGAGGCATAATCCAGCTGTTGCCGAAAACATCCGGCAGCCAGGCATTATTGACCGTGATGCCGAATCTCTGCCTGAAGAAGTTCTGCCCGTAAAGGCACTGCCTTATAAGACTTTCGGCCGAGGGAATGTTGCAGTCCGGCTCAACATACATACCGCCGACGGGCTCAAACCTGCCCTCGAGCACTTTTTCCCTCAGCTCGTCAAACACCTCGGGGTAATACTTTTCGAGCAGCTCATAGGTGTAAGCCTGAGTATGAGCGTACTTGAAATCGGGGTATTTATCCATAAGGCGTAGCTGAATGAGCACCGTGCGCATATTCTTCTGTACGGTGTGAATCCTGCGCCAGTAATAAGCGATGTCAAGGTGCGAATGCGCAACGAGCGACACTCTGCCCGAGCCCTTGTAGGTTTTGTCACGGTAAATTTTTTCGTCTATATGCGAGAGAGCAAAGTCAACGTCTTCATCCCGCACATCGTCAAAATCTATAAAGTTCAGAGCCCTGTCAAGCTCTCTGTAAACGAGAGATGAGAAATCTTCGCCGAAAAGGCCGCAGGAGGCGGCGTCAAGCAGGAGCTCAATATCATAGACGAGCGACTGCACTTTTTCATTGACGGCAGCGATGTAACCACCCTCAAAAATCTGCCTGCATCCTCTCACGGAGAGTGACTCGGGGTTTCTCTCGTCATCGGGCTTCGAGCGGTTGTATGCGGTTATTTCAATTTTAAGCGTGTCGCCCGGTTTTACGCCGGACAAATCAAAGCGTTCTCTGTTGGGGTCAATGCCGCCCGCGTATCTGCCGTTTATCTTTACAATCATCTCGGCGGCGGTTTTCAGAGAAAAGCAGAGCTTTTTGCCCTCAAAGCTTTCGGGAACGGTAAACTCCGCCTCTATGAAGGCGGTGCCGTCGGGCGTGAAATACATATCGCCTTTTTTAAGCGGACGGGGAGTTTCGTCATAAAACTCAAAGCGCATTTCATCGCTCTGCCTTGCTTCTCTGACGGTGAATGTATCTATCTCCGCTTTTTCGGAATAAATGTGCCTCTTGAGCCACGAAAATCTGAGGGACACCCATTCCTCGGGGCGCATGCTGCGCCTTTCAACTTTAATCTGAGCCATGAAATCACCTCACCTGTCCTGAAAATAGGGCTTTTTTCTTATGCCTTTGACCGTCACTTTTTCGCCGAGGTCGGCTTCTATGCGCTGCTCAATCCAGGCAACGCATCTGTCAAGTATGAGGCACTTTGAGCACTCGCCCTGAAAGAGCACGGTCACCTCACTGCCCTCGCGGGAAAGAAAGGTTATCTCCCCTCCGTCGCCCTGAATTCTCGGGCGGATATATTCGTTTATGTATTTCTCCATATCGGGCCTCCGGTTAAACAGATAATAATCCTTATCTTTATATTTTACATCAAATTGCGCGCGATGTCTATAATATAATAAAATAATACAGGTTGAATTATTGACAGGCGGATGATATAATGACACACGAAAGAGGGTCTTATTATGAGTCTTAACGAAACAGTATCAGCCGAGAGAACACACATCGGCTTTTTCGGAATGAGAAACGCGGGAAAATCAAGCCTTGTAAACGCCGTTACAAATCAGGATGTGAGCGTGGTATCCGCCGTAAAAGGCACCACGACCGACCCTGTGGCAAAGGCGATGGAACTGCTGCCGATAGGACCCGTGCTTATTACCGACACGCCCGGCATTGATGACGAGGGCGAGCTTGGCTCAAAGAGAGTTGAGAGAGCAAAAAAGATACTCGCGGGTACGGATGTAGCCGTGCTTGTGTGCGACGCAGGCGCTCCCCTGTCCGGCGCGGACAAAGAGATGGTTCAGTATCTCACATCCCGCGATATTCCTTATATAATCGCGAGGACAAAAGCGGATTTGCTGAGTGAAATCCCCGGAAACAAAGAAAACGAAATATATGTAAGCAACGTTACGGGCTACGGCATAGAGGAGCTCAAAAACACAATCGGCGCTCTCGCAAAAAACGCGGCTAAAGAAAAATATGTGGTGGCAGATCTTATCCCGAAGGGCGGCACGGTGATGCTCGTTATCCCCGTTGATTCATCTGCGCCTAAAGGGAGACTGATTCTGCCGCAGCAGCAAGTGCTCAGAGAGCTGCTTGACTTTCACATCAAAGCGGTATGCTGCCAGCCGGAAGAGATAAAAAGCGCTCTCGCTTCTCTCACCTCTCCTCCCGACCTTGTGATAACGGACTCGCAGGCATTCGCGCGTGTTTCCGCGGATGTACCCGAAAGCGTGGCGCTCACATCATTCTCAATCCTGTTTGCCAGATACAAAGGCGATATCTCCCTGCTCGCGAAAGGCGCAAAGGCGCTTAAAAACATAAAAGACGGCGATAAAATACTTATCTCCGAAGGGTGCACACACCACAGGCAGTGTGAGGATATCGGCACGGTGAAGATACCGAAGATGATTGAGAAATACACCGGAGCGAAACCCGAATACGCATTTACATCGGGCGGCGGTTTCCCGGATAACCTCGGCGAATACGCCCTTGTTGTACACTGCGGAGCGTGCATGCTGACCGAAAGAGAGATGAAGCGCCGCCTCGCGCTTGCCCGCGCCGCCGGCGTGCCGATAGTTAACTACGGCGTGCTTATAGCGGAAATCACGGGAATATTGGACAGAAGTCTTTCACCGTTGCCTGAATGCAAATAAAAAATAACATCCGTACGATTCAGTTCGTACGGATGTTTTATTATGCTTCTTTATCTTTTTTCTCTTCGGCTTCGGGCGCGCCGGCTTCGGATTTTTTCGCGTCATTTTCGTCGGGGATGGTTTCCGCCGTGCCGTAGAGCTTTATATCTTTCCTTTTTTTTTTATTATCGGGTCTGTCACCGATAAGGTCCATCATATACTTATAGTTTGTGAGCGTAAGTGAAGGATGCTCGCGTTTGAAATCGATAAGCACCTTGTTTTCGGAAATCGCCCTGCGGTAAATCTTGCTTTCAAGGATTGTCTTTTTAATCTGATCAAAGGTTTCCGCAGTGGTGTCAACGCCCTTCTGAAGCTCTGCTGTGGCGGAATGCTGAATATGCTTTAAGGCGCGGATTGTACCCTTGAGGTCCGCGAAAGTGGTCGCGAGGTCCGCGATAAGCACAGTGTAAAGCACGAAACAGATTGTGTACAGCAGCTTTTCGGGCATAATGTCCACAAGATCATAAATAAGAGGCAGAGCCACCTTGACTATAAACACGGAGCCGGCCGCGAAAAACAGAAGGCCTTTAAGGTATATTCTGCCGTTCACATTGAACTTGCGGTCCGAATAATCCCACCACATGGCGTGGAAGAGTTTCTCCATGGCAAAGTGAGTAACATATTCGAGAATTCCCGTAAACAGGAAGCCCGCGATGGCGATATAAACAATATTATCAAGTATTCCGTAAATCAGCAGGTCGCAAACAAGGGCGGCAAAGCCGTAAATCGGGCACAGAGGGCCGAAAAGAAAGCCCCTTTTGACCGCCTTACCGTCTCTGATTATGTAAAGAAGAGTTTCGGTAATCCAGCCGACAACGGAAAATATGAGAAATACCAGAAAGTAAGTGCAGATTTTAATCAGCATATTCGTCAATCATCCTCATTATCTCGTTATAAACAACATCAAACCTTGAGGAAACGGAAATATAATCCTGAGAGGCAACGTACTTGTCCGCCGCGGTGAGCATCCATGCGCCGGTTGAAGAGGGCACGCCCTTGCTCAGCGGAAACATATGTGTGAATATCATGCTCCTCTGCATGGGGGTGAGCTTTCCGAAATGCTCCTCAATGTTTTTGATGGACTCCTTGGGATGGTACCAGATGTGATTTTCATCGTGCTTCTCAGTGTACCACTCATAGAGATAAAAATCGTGCAGAAGCGATGCCCTGACAATCTCTCTTTTATGAGATGAATGAAAGGTGTCGCACATCTTGAGCACGCAGTAAGCAACATAGACCGAATGAAAATGCGTGTTGATTTCGCCATGGTGCCTGTACTGAGTCATGCTCTTGACAAGGTTGTCGGTAAGCAGGTCTTTGTTAATATCGAAAAATTCGTCTATGTATGCCTTTTCTTTAGCCAGTTTCATATTAAAAACCTCTGCAAAAAAACCCGCCGACGCAAATCGACGGGTTTCATGAAAGCAATTTTTTTATTTCGCGATGAAAAGAACTATGAGAGTTGCTACAAGTGAAAGAACAAAGAATACCGAAGCAACTATCTTGGTGATCTTAACAAGCTTGTCTTCCATGGTTCTGCCCTTGTTTTTGCCAAGGAAAGTTTCCGCGCCGCCTGCGATGGCGCCGAGACCGTCTGAACGGCCTTCCTGCATAAGAACGATTATTACAAGGATAACTGAAGTCACAAACAGGACTGAACCCAAAAGTATTTCATACCAAGGCATGGTTATTTCCTCCGTTAGTTTAGATGTTACTGAAGCATTTTAACACATAAGTATTATAAATGCAAGCATTTTTTTGCTTCAGAACAATTTATTTATCAGACAAATCCCGCTGCGTGCCGTAACCGTTTGAGGCCTCAAACGCCTCAATAAACTTTCTCTCCCGCTTTTCCTTCCATTTATAATAGTGGGGATAAAGACTTTTTGCGGGTATCGGGTCAATCCTCACAGGTATCGCGCCGCATCTGTTGGCGGCCTTGATATCCGAAAAAAGCTGGTCTCCGAGCATAGCGAGCTCCGTTATATCAACGCCCATACGCTTTGCCGCCTTAATGAGCCCGCGCGGGCTCGGTTTGCCCGACAAATGCACAAAGGGGACGCCGCCGAGATAGTTTGAAACGGTTTTTACGCGGAATATTGAGCCGTTTGAAATGAGCATAAGCGGGTAGCCCGCTTCGGTTATGCCCCGGATCCACTCTTTGATGCCGGGTATAAATTTCAGCGTGCCGTCGGGCGCGATGGTATTGTCAATATCAAGCCCGACCGCTTTCGCGCCCATATTGCAAAGGTCCTGCGCCGTTACATCAAGGATGCTTCTGAAGCGGTACCTCGGCATGAGCAAATCTTCTTTTTTCATTTTGGAATTATACAAGAGCGGAGCCTATCATACCGATGATGAGTGTCTGAATAAACGGGGTGATATCAAAGCCCTTGGGTGCCGCGGTAACGCTGTCATCCACATCAAAGGCAATCTTCTCAAAATAGGTGTTCTGCGTTGACTTTGTGGAAGCGTCATAGACGGAGAGAAGCTTGAGCTCGTTACCGTCATAGTAGAACTTAAGGGTTACGGTCGCTCCGTCGTTATACTGCTCCACATTGTATGTTTTGCCGTCGAGAGTTTCGTCGTAGCTCTTTTCATAGTGAGTGATACCCTTTGTAAGGCCGACGGAGCTCTTTATGATTTTGGAAACATCAATTTTAATAAGGCCCGTGTCAATCTGAGCATAGAAAAACGGAAGGATGGGGAAATATGCATATGCCTTGCCGTCTCTGAGAACGACTCTGAGATTTACAAAACCCATGCTGTGGTCATAAGCCGCGGCATCGCCGTTAATATAATAAGTGTCGGTTGTGGTGCCGAGCAGCGCACTGCCCGTGGTCATAGTGACGGCAATCTCTTTTGAGTTGCTGACTTTGTCAAGAAGGGCTTCTGTTTTAGGGGATGTCGCCGCGAAGCCTGTTGCGGAAAACACGCTCGCGAGAATCAGAGTAACTGCCATAATAAGGCTGATTTTTCTTTTCATAATATCGCTCCTTTTCTTTTTCACAAAGGTTTATTGTTTATTTAATGCCTAAGGCTCTGCCTATAATATCGGACCAGTTGCCGAAAACGCCTATAAGGAAGTCAAAGACGCCCAGGTCAACAAATCCGCTGTCAACAACACTGCTGCTGCCTGCGTTCGCGGCGCTGTCAAGCAGGAACGCCTGAGTGTATACAATGCCGCCCTCGCCGAAAACTTCAGCTCTGACATAATTTCCGAGCTCGTTCGCGTAATCATTGAGGTCAATTACCGCTTCGTCCGCGCGGGTTGTGGTGATAAGCTTTCCGTTTGAAATCCAGCGCACAAGAAGAGCGTTTTCTGTTTCTATTGAAACGGTGTCCTCATCCTCATCAACCGCGATTGATTTAATCATCGGCTCGCTCCCGCCGGCAAAATAGCCCTCATCATCAAGCACATCGTATGTGATGCCGATGTCGTCATCCGCGTCCGCCTCGCCGTTTTCAATTGCGGCGGCCTTTGCGTCCATGGCATCCGCCGCCTCTTTTATTTCACGGCTTAAATCACTCTCTCCGTAAAGCTCCTCAAGGGCGGTGTAAATCTGCACAAGCTCATCGGGATTGCCCAGGCAGTGAGAAGCGCCGAAAAACGCGCCGCTCTCAAGCGATTGTCTGAGACAGGCCGAAGTTTTTTCGCTCATAAGAGCATAAACAAAGCCGGTGTCGATTTTATCAAGCTGATGCGCGTCACTCGAGCATATAGCAAACACATTTTCTCCGTTATCGGCAAATCTCTCAAGCAGGACATCCCAGAGAATGCGGTCAAATCTTGTGCGCGAGTCGCCCTTTGAGTTTATGTCGATACCGATACAGCTGTCATACTTCTCAAGCAGTGAAGCCCACTTATTAACGTGATATCTGTACTGAAATTCATCTGTATTGTAAGCGTTTGCGGACCTTATTTCATACCTTGCCTTTGAGTATTCGCCGGGGTGATTGATAACGCACACTCCCCCCGCCCTGTCAACGCCTTTTACCGCGTCGGCATAAGTGGTGATTGTGTTATCGTGATAATCGGCAAACCAGCTGTTGACGTGAGCGTTTACCGAAACAGCGTTATTCTCAATGCCGTAGGGCACACGCATTATCTCCCGCCCGTTTTCAAGCACGAGATAATCGTCGCCGTTTCTCGTTTCAATAGTATATTTTACGCCCTTTGAGAACTCGCCCTCTTTGCCGAGATAATCGAGCGCGCCTTTGCTCCTTCCTACAAGCGAGAGGGCGCCGTGAATGAGGGTGCTGATATTCTCTCTCTCCCACGAATAATTGACCGTGCCGTGGTCGGTAATCGCCACGATATCAAAGCCCGTCTCCGCGTGCCTCTCAAGGCTTTCTCTGAGTGTGGGGGAGCCGTCGGAAGCGTTGGTATGAGTGTGAAGGGCGGTTTTATAGGTATTTACCGTTTCCCAGTCCACATTTTCATAGGGATTGGTTATTTCATAGCTGCCGTTATCGCCTGCGGCAAAACCCGTGACGCAGAGCGACAGAATCATTATAATGCCGAGAAAAACTGACAATGCTTTTTTCATTCCGGATTTCTCCTTACTGTTTTCATATATTTATATTATATAACTTTTCGGCATACAAGTCAAACGAAAGGCGTAAAAAGCACAAAAACCGAATTTTTTCCTTTATAAAGAGACCCGGTCGAAGAGCGGTGTTTTGCAAAAATTCTGTTGACAAAGCGTTTTCCGGGTGGTAGAATGTGAACAATACAGATGCGAAGACGAAGAAACAGTAGAGAGCCGATAAGTCTTTACAGAGAGCTGCCGGGCGGTGCAAGGCAGTGAGGCGCGGAGCTCGAATTACCCTTCCGAGCAGCTCACCGAAAGGCGTTTGCCGAGTAGGCTGTGCCGGGTTCGCCCGTTAAAGCGTCAAGGCTGATTGGCCTGAGAGACCGGTTTTTGCCGGTAATTGAGGTGGTACCGCGGATTTATTCGCCCTCTGTGCTTATAGCACGGAGGGTTTTTTATTTGGGTAATCACTGAATCTTCGCAAAGAAAGGAAAATAAACATGGATCTTGCAATTAAAGTCATTATGCTCATCGTCTTTTTCGGCGTTATGATTGCCGTGGGCGTTTACTGCCGCAGGCACTCAACCGACGTCAACGGCTTTGTCCTTGGCGGCAGAGCTGTAGGCCCCTGGCTCACGGCATTCGCTTTCGGCACAAGCTATTTCTCCGCCGTTGTGTTCGTAGGATACGCCGGTCAGTTCGGCTGGAAATACGGCGTTGCAGCCACCTGGGCAGGTCTTATGAACGCGTTCCTCGGCTCGCTTCTTGCCTGGGCAGTGCTCGGCAGAAGAACCCGTATTATGACACAGCATCTTTCAAGCGCCACAATGCCCCAGTTCTTTGAGGAGAGATTTGATTCCAAAGCCCTCAAACTGGTCGCTTCGGTAGTAGTATTCATATTCCTCATCCCCTACACTGCATCGCTCTACAACGGCCTGAGCCGTCTTTTCAATATGGCGTTTGACATTCCCTATGAGGTATGCGTTATTGCAATGGCAATCCTAACCGCGGTCTATGTTATTGTAGGCGGTTATATGGCAACCGCAATGAACGACTTTATACAGGGCATCATAATGCTTGTCGGTATTGCGGCCGTTATAGTCGCCGTGCTCAAATCTCAGGGCGGCCTCACGGAAGCGCTTTTCAAGCTCTCATTTGTTGAGGGTACAACCGCGGCGGGCAAAACTCAGCCCGGTGTATTCACATCTTTCTTCGGCCCGGACATAATAAACCTCGCCGGCGTTGTGATTCTTACCTCTCTCGGCACCTGGGGTCTGCCTCAGATGGTGCAGAAATTCTACGCGATAAAGAGCGAAAAAGCCATAAACAAAGGTATGATTATCTCCACCGTGTTTGCTGTGGTGGTTGCCGGCGGCTGCTACTTCCTAGGCGGTTTCGGCAGACTTTACGGCAATCAGATTGAAATGGGCGCGGACGGCGTAACACCCGCAAGCTATGACGCGATTATTCCCACAATGCTCTCTAATCTGCCCTCAATTCTCATAGCGCTCGTTGTGGTGCTGGTGCTCTCGGCATCAATGTCCACACTTTCATCGCTCGTTCTCACTTCATCATCAACCCTTACTCTGGATTTCATCAAGCCCAATTTCAGCAAAAATATGAGCGAGAAGAAACAGCTTGTGTGTATGAGAGTATTCATCGCCGTATTCATCGTGATTTCTTCCGTTATCGCCATTTATCAGTACAAGGGCGGCGCAACATTCATCGCTCAAATGATGGGCGTTTCGTGGGGCGCACTCGCTGGCGCGTTCCTTGCCCCCTTCCTCTACGGCCTTTACTGGAAGAAAGCCACAAAGGCGGCCTGTATGTTCAACTTCTTCTTTTCAACCGTTGTTATGATTGCAAATACGCTTGTAAGGCCTCACTTCCCCGCGCTTCTTCAGTCCCCCATCAACTGCGGCGCAGCGTGCATGATTGCCGGCCTCATCATAGTGCCTGTAATCAGCCTTATCACAAAGGCGCCTTCAAAGGAAAAGGTGGAAAGCATCTTCTCATGCTACGACAAGAAGGTTATGGTTTCCGTGACCGATTCAATCGGCAACAGCGAAGAAGTTGCGGAGTAATCCACACAAAGAACAGCTCGCGGGGCTCTAAAACCCTGCGAGCTTTTATTATTTATTCTTTTTCGGTTTAAAAGCCGTTATCACGCTATATCATCTGTATGTCATTAATATTTAAACCGAACCGGCATCCGAGCGTCTCCGCCGCTTTGACACAAAGGTTCATTCGCGTAAGAAAAATCTGGAAATAATCCATAACCGATGAAATCTCAGTATCAATCGTGAGCTTCAGTTCAATATAGTTTTTTTCCTTATAAGCCCTGAGCTTTGATTTTTCAACAGAATAATTCACCCTGTCGTGAATATCAAAATTCTGCGGTTTTGTGTTTCTCACCCTTGAGCGGCGCACATCCGCCTTATCGGCAAGTATGAGAGCGGCGGCAACAGAATTGACGGGCATACCGTTCATCTCGTCGTGATTGCCTATGGCGGACACAATCTGCGAAATTTCCTTGGGATTCATGCCGAAATCATCAAGCAGGCGGAAAGCGAGAATCGCACCGCTCTGGCTGTGATCCTCACGGTTTACGATGTTGCCGATATCGTGCATATGCCCGGCAATCTGAGCGAGCTCAACCGTGCGCTCATCAAAGTCAAGATGGCGCAGGAGATTGCCCGCGACAGTCGCAACCCTCGTGGCGTGGGCGATGTTATGCTCCGTGAAGCCGATTGCCTCGAGCGTGGCATCTGCCATAGCAATATAAGTGTTAACTTTACGGCTCTTTTTAATCTGTTCGTAAGTTACCATATTTTCTCCCCATATGTCTTTACAAAATACTGCGTTTATGTTATAATAATTTTTTGTGAAAATGAAAAAGGAAGGACAAATTTATGACCGATCTTGAAAAAGCAAGAGAATTCTTTTCAAACGACAAATATGCGACCGCGACAACGGGCATAGAGATTGAGGCCGTTGGTGAGAATTACGCAAAGACTACCCTTAAGCTTGACGCCCGTCATATGAACGCAAGAGGCAGCTTAATGGGCGCCGTCATCTACACAATGGCGGATTTCACCTTCGCTGTAAGCACCAACTTCGGCAAAGACTACGGCACGGTTTCAACAGTCGGGTGCATTAACCATACCGCTGTGCCGAAGGGCGGCACTCTGATTGCAGAGAGCAAGCTCATAAAAGACGGCAGAACGCTCTGCTTTTATGACATAATCATAACGGATGAGCTCGGCACACTTGTAGCGAAAGTAAGCATTACGGGCACGCATATTTACCCCCGTTAATACTGAAATTATATACCTCATATCAAAAAAATGCAAGAAAGACGGAAAAAATCCGTTTATAATGCAACATTATGAGCTTGGGATGGCACATATAGTTGTAATTCATTTGTTGACACAAAATACAGGAGATGGCTATGAGCAGAACAAAAATTGACGACCGCAAGCTTCCGCGTTATACTCACAGCGAGGAAGTATTCAACACCGTGAGCCACATAGTCGGCGGCAGTTTCGGTATAATAGTGCTTGTGCTTTGCACAACATTTGCCGCTTTGTACGGAAACTGGTGGGGGCTTTTCAGCGGATTATTCTACGGAATGACGATGATATTCCTCTACACAATGTCAAGCGTTTATCACGGCCTTAAACGCAGCAGGGCAAAGAGAATAATGCAGGTTATTGACCACTGCAGCATATTTGCCCTGATAGCCGGCACTTACGCGCCGGTGCTGTGCACAGGTCTTAGGGAATATAACACCGCTCTCGCGGGCGGAATCGCAACTCTGGTTGCGGCAGGCACGGCAATAGGCGTAACATTCACGGCAATAGACTTCAAAAAATACGCGGTTATATCATACGCAAGCTACTTTGTAATCGGCTGGAGTATGATATTCTCGATAAAAGAAGTTTACCGCGCTTTCGGGCCCGAATTTGTTGTTTGGCTCGTTCTGGGCGGCGCAGTTTACACACTGGGTATGATATTCTTCGGCCTGAGCGCAAAGAACCCGAAAGACCACGAATACTGCCACGGAGTTTTTCACCTGTTTATACTTGCCGGCAGCGTGCTTCAGTTTATAGGCATATTCAAATTCTGCATCTGCAGATAAAAATTTTATGATATAATTACCGGGCAGCCGATGGCCGCCCGGTTTTTGTATGCCGTCACTTCGTGCCGATTGCATTGCTCACACCCGCTCTGCGGTGTAACAATTAAATAAATGATTCGCGGCGNNCGGGATGCAATGCATCCCGCCGCTTTGGGTTTATTGCTTTTTCCTTTTCGGCGTCAATCGCCGCTTTTCAGCACCTTTACGTCAGGTTCGCAAGGCCGAGACGCCTGTATTCAAGGCGGACCACCTCACTGGCCTGGCCGTTAACCGCGGACTGCGCATAGATAACATACGATTCGCTGTCTTTCAATGCGTTCAGCACTTCCTGAGGAGTATAGAAGAAGTATATCCTGTCCGTGGTTACACTGTAGCCGTTACCGCCGCTTGTCACTGATTCGCCTTTAAGTGTGCCGTTGTCATTTACGGTATAAAGGGTGACATTCTCAACCTTGTGCTTTAGTTCGGCATCCGAATAGAAGTTAACAACAAGATCTCCTTCAACACCGTTTGTAATGTTGGGGTTAACAATCTTGACGCCTGTCACTTCTCTGTCAACGAAGGTGTCATCTACTCCGGTACTGTTCTTTCGATCGTTGGCAGTGAGCACCTGATACTCAATATTCTGAGTGTCTTTAGCGTCTCTGAAGTAAACTTCCGGCTTCTCCTTTGCCGCTCTGTAAGCACCGACAAGGGTGTTCAGGAAGAGCTTTGCTTCCTCCTCGGTAAAGATATTCGCGTGGCCCGCTCCGGTGTATGTAACGTTGCCGGATGTGTAGATGTAATAGGAGTTGGCGCAGTCATTCGGAAGCAGGTCATAACACTTGTTGCTGTCAGACGTGCCGCTCGGGTCTGCAAGGCAGTACCACACCGTGGTATCGCCATCGTTAAGGTTAATCTGATAATACTGATCGTGCGTGGGCATTATCCTTATCTTGCCGTCTTCTTCGTTTCCGGTTGTTCCGCCGAATTTGGATGTGTTGACGTCATAGGGATAGGTGGTGATTGAGCCGGAGCCGACCTGCGTTATGGCGCTTGTCATATATACGCCCCTGTGCGCAGTGTTTATATTGCCGGGCACTGATATGGGCATATAGTAGCTGTTTGCCAGGCTTCTGTCATTTATAATCTCATTGGAAATATACCTGGCAATGGTCCACTTGGTGAAGCCCTGCGTGTCATAGATATAGTCCGCTTTGACCTGGTCGCCTTCAAATTTTGCGTCAACAGTCACGCCGTCCACAATCTTTGTACCGCCGTTTTCAGTACCATCGTAATGCGTATACTGCACCGCCTGGTCTTTCCTTGCGTTGAGCGTTGTCTTTCTTGCAGAACCGGGCTCATACGCAACTGTGAATCCGTGCGCAAGCATCTCAATTTCATTGACCGAACCTGATCCGGAGCTCGGATACTCAAAACTGTTGTAATTTTCTGTTACATAAGTGGGATTATCTTCCTCATCGAGGATAAGGTCGCCATCTTCATTTCTCTGCTCCGCATAAGCGGTGTTACCGAGAATGTAAGTATAAGCGTGGCCGAGTCTGAAGTTGCTGCTGCTCCAAGCGTTCTTTGCATCCATCTGCTGGCAGATAGTGTAAGTAATACCGTATCTGTCAAGCTTCAGCGGATACCTGAGAATAAGGTTGTTGAAGTAACCGTCTCTTGTTCTGTTGTCAGCAATCTTGTTGTTAAGCTCATCTTCCTGTTCAATGGAAGGCTTGGGAACCTCTAACGTCTGCATACCGATAAAGCTTCTTACGGCATTGCGGATCCAGTACCATATCTTTGTAGCTGTCTCCTTGACGGTGGTGTTCCAGAATTCCTCCACTTTATCAGCAACATTTGCTATCCAGCTCACTGCGTTAAGGGCATAGTAATCGATGAAGTTAACATTGCCGTTTGTGGTATCGTGGCAGAAAAGAACCGGTCTGCCGGAGTCAACATATTTCCTTATGCCCATTGCGGCATACTGGTTAAAGCCAAGGGTCGCGGCCGCAAGGTTTATACCCGCTCTGTTCTGCCTGGTATCTTTGCCGTATGAATCGCCGAAGCCCATAATAAGCATATCATACTGAGCCAGGAAGTCCATATCGTCATTGACATCTTCCATATCCTGATACCAGCAGAAATCCATCTCATAAATATCGGTAAGGGCTATGTCAAGCTCAAAGTCATACTGCTCATAGGCATAAACGGTATTGCCGAAATAGTCGGTAACAACATTGCCGTGCGAGTCTGTCTTGGGCACCTTGGAGCCCTTAGGATTCACCCAGAACTCAACGTGAGTTCTGTAGTTAATCTTATCTTTTGAGAACTGCGAAAACTGCTCCTGAAGCTTCTCCTTGAGGTCAAGCTGATACTGTGAATCATCACCCGAGTCAACATCAATCTCTGCTTTGAGATCCTCGTAGTAAACCGTGCGGTCAAGCTTGGAGTCTGCACCGAGGCAAAGCTGATAGAAAGCATCATTCTTGAAATCCGCATTATTATAGGTATAAATCAGGTTGGATTTTTTGCTTATGTCCTTTGCCGTGCTCGAATTTCTCAGATACCACGCTTCGTTGACATGATCGCCGTCAATATCGGGATCATCTTTATAGATGGTGCCGTCTCTGCCGGCACCCGTGCCGAGGAATATACTGCCCTTATAAGCGTTGCCGCTGTTTGCCGCAGCAAGAGTAGCGGAGTCAAACGGCGCCTGAGAAACATTGACATGCGAAGTGTCGTACATCGGTCTCCAGATACCCCTGATAACCGGATCGTCATAATCGGCTATAAGCTGGCTGACCGCATTATATCTCTTGGAAACGGTGTTGGACCAGTGGTCCGCGGGCAGAATCTGAATCGCCTTGATTATTGTACCTTCACCGACACCCGCTTTACGGTAGGCATAGCCGATGTAGGAATCGTGAAGCATATGCTTATTAGTCGCGGCATCAACCACAACCAGCTTCCAGGGTATGATACCCACATAGCTTGAGGGAAGCACCTTCTGCAGCGTGTATTCGTTATATGAGCCCGTGGTTGCGGAGCTTGTGACAAAATACTTTTTGCCGGAATGAACCGCTGGCGCTCCGCCTCCCTTTGCGCTCAGGTAGGTGGGCTCTGTTTCCTCATAGTCGCTGAAAACGGCATCGTGGTTGCCGTCAATATACAGATGCACCTCATATTGTTTGCCTGTCGCATTTTTATCGTTATAAACGACAAAGTTTATATCGAGGTTTCTGTCCGGCAAAGCTGCCGGATAAGACACCAGAACGCTCTTGTCAACCGCGAGTTTCGGCGTCTGAACGGAGTCAAGCTGCTGTTTCAGTCTGTTTTTGCCGTCCGTCTCATCAAAATCGCTCTTGATGAAGATATTCGGCATCGGCATCTTATCAACCTTGCCCTGCGCTTCCTCTGCTGCGTTGTAATCCACCTTGTTGTAAACCGACTCCATAAACTGATAGAGGAAGCTGGTATTATCAACCGTGTAATCGCTGACTTTTTCATAACCCTTCTGCGACACGACAACGGCACCGGTGGAATTGTTTGTTGCGCCTCTGACCCAGGATGTGTCCGGAACAATATAATGGTTGGTGATGGTTGCATTCCAATTCTGATTATATGTATAATCGGTGCCCCTCGCCTTTATCCATTCATGATCTCCGTTTATATCGCCTTCAATAATCAGATTGTTATAATCACATTTATCCTTTTCAAAATACAGTTTATTTTTATCAGCACTCTCATACACATTTCCGTGCACGCCGTTATTATGTTTGCAGTCAGAATAGATATCGGGAGTAAGCTTTGCAGAATGCCTGAAATTAAATGAACCTCTGTCAATATAAACATTATACTGGTACGGATTCGGATTCATTGTTAAAGTGAGGACGTGGTCCTTACCGTTACGTTTACCGGAAAGATTAAACGTCTTGCTGGTAGGTTCAGGAGAATCAGTTGGGATTGTTTTATCACTGTTTCCGGGGTAGCTGTTAAAGGCGTTCTTGTAACTGTTCCAGTCATTGTAATAGGATATTTCGTTGCTGTGAAGAGTAAGTCCGCTTCCGACAAATGCCTGTATTACAGCAGGAGAAGCTTTACCGGTGCTGTTGTCCTCAACAAATGTTACCTCACAATAGTATCTGTAATCCTGATTGAGTTTCTGATAAGGGCAGTCGCTCTTGTTAAGAGATATACCTGTAATATAATGATCCTGTTTGTTTTCATTTTCAAACTTTTCATTCTGATTCTGGTAATCTCCAAGGTAATTCCAGTCACCAATAGTGCTGTACCAGTTCTGCGCAGTCTGGTCCTCAGTTAAGATATGTTCGTCGGCTATAGGTTCAACCCAGTCTTTATTTTTACCGTTCTGCTCTGCTTCCGATTTGGTTCTGTAGAAATCTCCCCATCCTTCATTTTTTGAGCCTTGCACGGTCGGGCCTTTCTTCCACTTCCAGTTGAAAACGGGTTTGATGCCGAGAGGAATGTCGCCGATAACTTCCGCTTTTACAAAGGCGAAGTAAACTGCGCCGGAACCGCTTCCGGGATCGTTGGTCTTAAATGACAAACCGCCGACACTTGTATTTTTACCCCAGTGGTCATAACCGGTTGTGCCTCTGTAAACCTCTTTTGCGGTAACTTCCACGCTGAATTCGGTTCTTATGCCGCCGGAAGTCACGAGGTCATCCGCAAATATAACGGGGAAGCCTGCTGCGGCAAACTCCTTAAGCTGATCCATAACATCGCGGGTTATGTCGTTACCGGTAGTGCGAAGGCCGAAATTATGGTTGGGGCTTATATACCAGGTGGCAAATGAACTGTTTTTACCCGTGATTGACGAATAATCCGAGTTGAGAAGACCCGCGAGGGTGTTGCCTTCAACGGCACCGCTGATCATATCTCCGAGATTGCTGCCGTCATAGTTGATATTGCCCACAGTATAGGTGTCACCTATGCCGGAATACAGCTTATTCTGGAAATACTTACTGTCATCATTGTAGGCAACGTAATTACGGTTGTTCTTATTGGTCATCTGCTTCTCAAGATTGCCAACCGCGGAACCTACATAAACAATATCATAGTTTTCAATTATCTGAGCGCCGGTACCGTTAAGCTCAGCGGTGGACATGCGGGTAAGGGTGATATAATCCTTGGCGTTCGCTTCGGTGATTGTTACCTTATCCGTGCCGTTTTTCGCCGTAAAGTATTTGTCCGGCAGCCACTGTGAACCGATAATGTATTCATCTATATATGATGCGTTTGCAACTGTCTTTTGCGATTTGGGGTAGTAATAACTCTGCTTTGGATCATTTGTGTACGGCTCAATATCAAGCACTCTGAGATTCTGGATATTGGTCATAACACGTCTGCCTTTGTAGTTTATTATGCAGCGCAGGCAGGATGCCTCATTAACATCAGAATTAGGAAGATAATTTGTCTGAACCCTGAGGCGGTTTTCATATGCAATCTGATAATATACATCATAATAGGGCGAAGTGTCGGATGAAGCTGCGATTGTTTTCTTAAACTCCTTGGTGGCAAATGAAGCTGCCGTGCCGCCTATATTGGCAGGGTTAAAAGCATAAATATTTGCGCTTACACCGCCGGTTTTGATTGATACGTCGCCGTTTTCGGTGGCCTTGTCAAGCAGCTCGGTTACAAGGGCATAGAGATTGGGGCACTCGGTCTGAGAGATGGCGTTTGCATAGGTTGAATTAACAAGACGCGCGTCAACAACCACAGGCACCTTGTATGTGCTGCTAGCCGCCTCAAGAATCGCTTCCTTCATCTCTTCGGTTATATCTTCGCTGAATTTCACCTTGTCCAGATCACTGTTGGCAGAGGTTGAGGTGCCCGCGGAAATGACAATCATATCCGTGGTTTTAACTATATCAAGATAATAATCGGATTCCCTTGTAGCTTCAGGAGTAAGCTTTGTAAGGGAAACAATGAAACTATCTGTGCCGTCAACATAATCGAGAGCGCCGTATTTGAACAAATCGTTGCCGGTAACATAGTTTGCAAAATACGCTTTCTTTGTATAAACGATTATGGAATTTGAAGCGCTGCTGTCGGGAATGAAAGTATAATCCCCGCCCTCTTTAACATAGGTATAAGTTTTGTCAAGCGCTTTGAAATAGCCCTTGTCAACCGGCTTGAAGGCGAGGTTGCTTGTGCCGTCCTCAAACCTGGGAACAGCCCTGTAAGGGTGATACTGATCGCGTGTTTCGGTCACGGTCTGGAGGCCTTTGCCTTCGGCATCATAGATTTCCGCCTTGATTCTTGCGGTGTAGTAGCCGCCGTTCATTGCCTTATCATAATCAATATCCAGTTCTTCAGCATCGTCAACGCCCGCAACACCGATACAATTGTAAGTTGTGACGCCGCTGATTACTTCACCCTGCTCATAGATACCTACGCCCTCAAAATCCATAGTTTCCCAATCGGATTCGGAAATCGGAGTGAAAGCAAGATCGTACCAGTAATCATACTCGGAGTCTGTATAACCGGCGTTTTCGTAAACAAATCTGTCAATATCCTGCTCAAAACCGCGGGGTTCACCGAAATAAATGTTTGAGAAAGTGGCTGTGGTATTTTTAGTCTTATCAACGCCGAAGCAAAGCTGCAGATAGAGCTTTTTGGTGAGGCCCGTCATCTGTGAAGTCTTGATTATGATTTTATAGTTGCCGCTCTGACTCTCGTTTATGCTTGTATCGGTGCTGGTTTCATACAGTTTGCTGGGATAGAGAGTATCACTGCCGGTAAGGGAAGCGAGTGAGCCCGCAGATGTTTCATAAGCAGCAAGGTAAAATTTGCCGCCACTGCTTACATCCGCATGGAATGAAAGCTCATACTCAGTGTTTCTCTCAACTTCCATAATATAGCCCTTATTTGAGGCGTAAGTTGTGGAAAGCGGAAAAGCATGCGCAACTCCGCCCGAGCTGACAGATATGGTTTTTTCGGCAGTGTTTAAATTGAGGTTGTCTCCGGATACATAGTTGATAAGCTTGGTATTGGTCTGCCACAGACCCTGTGAATAACCGAACTTACTGTAAAACTCATTATAGAAAAACTTCTTTTGAGAAATACTGTAGCTCGCGTTCATCTTATAATCGCCGGTGCCCGGCTCTTCAACGCCCTCAAATCTGCCCTTGACAGACGCTGAATCCTCTGTGGTAAGCTCCATCTCTTTGAGGGCTTTGGCCCCGGCGTTGGGAACGCCGGCAGTAATATCGTCGTTGGCATAGATACCCTCATCAAGCTCAGTGACCTGCCAGGGGAAATACTCCTTATATCCGCCGTCATTCTTTACGGGATCATTTACGGTAGTGCCTATTATTCCCTTGGTCGAAAGATCAGAATAAACATCGGACATATAGGAGGCTCTGTCCGCCTTTTTCCATCCCTCAACCGTTGCAGCGTCATATGAATAGGAATCAAGGGGCTCGTTGCCTGCGGCAAGGTAACCCATAGCGGTCTGCTTGCCCTGGGGCACAAGCTCAATGACATTAAAGCTGCTGCCGCTTCTTATTGCCTTGAGTTCCTCAATGTAATCAAACGAATCCGTCGCATGGGACAGAACCGAAAACAGAGGACCCATAGCCGTTGCGGCAAGCACAACAGCCAAAGTGCCCGTGACTCCTCTCCTCACGTTATTTGAAAGCTTTTTAGTTTTCATAAATATGCCTCCTTGAGAACTGCAGAAAAATGAAAAATGCCTTTTCATCATAAGCGGCATGTGCCGCCCGGAATTAAACATCTATTTAAAATATTCTTCCTTATATTTATGCTGTGATGGTGTCAACAAGTGTATTGAGGTATCCGCCGTCTCCGGCATCCTTGATGTATACGGGTTCATTTCTGAATGAGAAAATCTGACTTGTGGAATACGATTTGCCGCCGGAAGAAACGGTGAGCTCCACCTTGACCGAGCCGGCGATGTTGCCTGACGGGGTGTTTACCGTAACTTTAAAAGCGGAAACATCGGAGCACAGCGGCGCCATGGTTTTTGTCGGCAAATCTGCCTTGGCAGAGGATATCTCACACGAAGCGTAAGAGATTACGCCTTCATAATATTTTAAGGCATATACCTTTTCACTGTCCGAAAAATATACGGTGCCGTCCTCCATTTTGGTAATAGCAGTGCTGCAGGGCATAAAGCACTCCTGAAACTGTGTCATAGCCGTCTGAGATTTATACTGCAGATTAACATCTTCGTTTACCCTGGTGAACATATTGCCGCCGGCAGTGACCGCGCCGAACACGCAAATTGCAACAAACGCGAGAAGCGCAAAGGCAACTACCATCTCGGCAAGGCTGAAACCTTTATTATTCTTTATATTAAGTTTTACCTTATATAATTCCCTGCGCATAGTAAGTCAACACCCTGCTTATTTATTGAAATTCGTGCTCACCGGTTTCCTTATATATGGTGATTGTGTGTGTAGTGTAAAAACTGAATGTGATAACAGAGCTGTCGGACGAGACTCCATTGCCGAGCAAGGTTACAACCGTTCCATCGGGCTTGGTAACCTTCATATTTTTTACTTTGCCGGTATCCATATTGTATTCCATACGAAGCTGACCGCCGGAGAGGAGATTATAATCATATCCGTCAACATCCGGTCCGCAGATTATGCTGAGCCGGTTATTGCCTACTTCCTGCTCTTCATATGCTTCATCACTGTCGTGATAGACGCCGTATTCATCTTTAACTATCCTGTGCAGACCGCATTTATAGCATTTGTCCGCGGTGCTGTACTTAATGATAAGGCAGTTCTTTTTGCCGCTCATGGCATTTATTTTGCTTTGGGCAATCATACCATCCACGGTTTTTGCCGCCTGAAGGGAACGCGCATGGAATGCGGAAGTGGCAGAGCTTGCCGTAATCGCTGCCGCGACAACAAGAATAGCCATAACCACTATGACCTCTATAAGAGAGAAGCCCCTGTTATTATTTTTAAGCATATACTTATGCCCCTTTATTCATCGTCCTCGTCAGTGTACCTTCTCCAGTTATCATAGGTGACAAGGTCTGTAACAGTCCACGAAGTACCGCTCTTGTCATTCTCATGATCTTCCACTTCGATAAAATCGGTGATATTGGTACCGTCATTTGCTATTGCGCCGTAAGCCTGGGTGACGGGTACCGGCGCTTCATTAAGGTGAACCTGCTTTTTAAGAGTAAGATTGCCTTCGGTGATAATAAGACCGTTATACTCAAGATAATCGTATTTATCTTCATAATTAGTGCTGGAAGGATTTTTCTTGTAGTTTGTAGCATCAATAGTTATGTTGCCGGTTGAAAGAATAAGGCAGACATTGTCAGGATCCGCGTTTTCTACAACAGTTCCGTTTACCTTTATGACTTTACGGTTGGTAGATGAATCTCTGCAAATATCAACACTGCCGTTTGAAGCAATTGCGACAATAACGCCGCTTAAATCGGCATATGTCTTATAAGGCTGGCCTCCGGTCAGGTTATGAATATCTGCGGAAAGGATATACGCGAGCGGATTGTCCTTACCATCCTCTTTATCGGCAATGCCAAGGGTGGTTTTCTGAACGTCATACTGCTCTTTGTAAGTATTTGCCAGACCGATATAGGGCATCATTTCAGCTTCATTTGTGTAGCCGTTTTCCGATGCTCCGCCCAAAATTTTATTGGATTTTGTCGCAATGAAAGGACTGCCGGGAACATATGCACCGGTGTTTATGCTTCTGGCAATATACTTATCTATGTCACCGGGATTGGCAGTGTAATAATCTTTGAAAAATTCGTTTGCCTTTGCCTCGGTTTCAAACTCAGCAAAAGCATAAACCATTGAATTGCCGCCGAAATACTCTGAGTCGATTCTGACGCCGGTTATGCCGTAATCAGATGCTTTCTTTTTGCCGAAAACATAAACGTTTTCGTCAATATAGAACCCATCCGCGGGGTATTCATCCGAAGGATTCTGAATCTCCTGGAATTTTTGAGTATCTATCTTTTCGGGATTGGTCTGAAGCTGAGTTTTGCCGTTCTGATAGATATAGTAAACCATATCGGCAGGCAAAAGATAAACTTTCTGGTTTTCCCTGGCGGAAATCGATTCGCCTGTATATATGTTGCTTGAGCCGATAAACGAGCGGCCCGCAAGAATCAGTGAATCAAGGCCGCTGAAATCAAACTCAGCAGTCTGATTAGTACCCTGGCCTCTGTAATTAACCAGAATGGAACTGGAATCATCCGAATCCGTATCGCTGTAACCGAATCCGAAATAACTACCTGCGAGGGTTATATCGGCATTGATTCCTTTCCTGTCGATATCGAGGTCATCTGCAACACGGGTGTCTCCGAGGAGACGGACAGCGCCGCTGCTGTTAACTTTTATATCATTTGTCCAAAGTATGTTATCGCTTTCAACGGTAAAACGCCTCAGGCCTCCGGTAACAGTCCTGTAACCGCTGACTTTTATTTCTCCGCCGTTGACAAAAGTGCCATTTCTGAATGTCATGGTAGATCCGGAGCCGGTTAATTCAACGTTGCCGAAATATGCGCCGCCGGATATGGAGCTGCCGTCCTTAAGATAAGAAGAACTTGTGGGGTCTTCATTGTGGAATGCAAGGTTGTCTTCATCTGCCCCCTGAATAAGTTTACCTTTAACAATACAGGCAAATTCCTTAATGCCGTTTTCATCATTGACATTACCTGTATATCCTCCGAGAGAAGGATAACCTATTGTCAGATCGGCAACAACCGTGGATGAGCGCTCGGCAGTGGAAAAAGTAACCGACACATCGCGAAGGGTAATAGGCGCAGGATCAGTGCCGTCATCAATATCAGCAGCAAAATTATCAACATAACCCAGGTGCAGATCGCTGCTTGTGCTGGCAAGGCTTTCAGAGCTCACAACAACTTCTCCGCCCAGTTTATCCGCAATCATCGCCTCAAGCACATCGATTGAATAGAGATAGCGGGTGCCGTCATAACGGATGAGATAACCGAGATCCTTGACATATCCCGATGCGCCGGGCTCTTTGACATCCCCGTAATAAACGTACGCGCCTGTCCAGTTGCGGATATTGTCGCGGTATTTCGTCCGGAACTCTCTGGTGATGCCGCTGCCTATTTCGCTGTATTTGGGAAGAGTGTCAGAATAAGCTTCAATGATAGCGTCCGAGCAGATTCCCTGCACGCCTGCGCGTATCTGCTCCATAATTGCTGAAGCTTCGTAAAGATTTTCCTTACCTTTTCTGTCGGAATCTCTCATTTCAAAGCCCGTGTAAGAGAGCATGAGAAGCATGGAGCCGAACGACGCGAGGAAAACCACGCCCACAAGTACTGTAACAATACCCGAGCCCCTGTTATTCTTTTTAAGAAATCTTTTAAGCTTCATAAGCATTACCTCTGTTTCGAATGAGCTTACAATCATTTTAGTTTGTTGGCATTCAATGTATAGACAGGTTTGGGTTCTTCACCGTCAAGCGAATTATCTCCTTCGGTCGGATAAATCTCGATTGTAACATTGAAGAATCTGTCTTCAGTTTCGGTTTTGACAAGCTGATTTCTTGCAATGGTATCTTTGCTCCAAGTGAAATAACCGGAAGTGTGCGGTTTTTTGAGACGGTACTTGAAATCCGCAATATCAAGCGACCTGTTTGAAAGCTGCTTGTTGGCATTGGTATAAACATTCATTGCTTCCGGCGGCGGATTGCCTTCATAGTCAAACGGAAACCTGTTGTTGTGATACTCATTGATAACAAGCTTGTAAGACCTGTCTTTATTCAGGATACTCACGCCGGCATCACCGGCATCAATTGCGTTTATATATGTGCCGTCATCCTGCTGAATCATAGGCACCTGCTTGATTATAAACGCTTTGAACTTGAGATTGGATGTCGGATTATCGCGGTCGACATAAATATAGATGTTTTCCGCTGCAGTATTCTCATAAAAGGCGTAATAAAGGAAAAACAACGAAATCTCATCGTCGTAAGAGTCAATATGCTGCCCTCCGGGCCATAAAGGATAGTTCTTTTCCACGGGGTTGGGGAATTTGATAGAAGCAGTTCTGTAAAAATCATAGACAAACTGAACATCAACATAAACCAGGTATCCGGATCCCTTTTCTTCATCAGGCCTGGAAGTAACGGTTATATTAATTTTTCTGGCTCTTTTGACAAACTCTGCGCCGGGATTAGCCGCGATAAAATCCTGATTTGCGAGATTGTCGGGATTGCGGCCTGACTCATACGGCTGTGGGAAGGTTGCACTGGTTGTACCGGTAAGCGCGGTGTATTTTGCAATGGGCTTGTCGTTTATGCTAAGGCCTATGCTCTTATTGACTCCGCCGATGTTGGTCTCCTGACCGTTACGGTCAAAATTAACAACAGCGTCAAAAGTCTTGGAGCCGACGGAAACTCCCCTGATGGTGACATTGCCGTCACCGTCTACTGCGGTCGAGGTATTAGGAATGGGTGCTGCACCAAGCATGGAGAGAGCGACAGAATCCTGCATAAAACCTTCGGATGTCGGAGCGCGGAACGTTTCAACCCCGCGGGTCTGAATGGTTTCCTGAATATTCTGCGCGGCGGCAGTGGCTTCGCCTTTGTCACGGGATCTTCTTGTGAAATCCGCCGACAGTGTGAAAACCTGAAGCATAGGCAGCACGATAACTGCCATAATCACGACCGCTATAAGAAGCTCAACGAGGGAAAAGCCCCTGTTGTTCTTCTTCAGTTTTGCCGTCATAGCGCTTTTTCCCCCTTTCGGAATTATTGTGAAACTGTGCCGAACGGATCGCCGACGCCGAGACTGACATCGGGAACAGGCACGGGAACATACTGCGCATCTTCATATGTGATATAAAACTTTGACAGAGCAAATTCTCCCTGGAGCAAAGCAATCTCGGCATCATATGTAAGACTGACGGAATCAACAAACGTAATCTCCGGTGTCTCTTCATATACATACTTAAGCAGATTCTTTGCCTGAGCGTAAGTAAGATAGTTGGTGAACTGGGCACCCGAATGCATCGACTGAGCTGTAACATTCTTTTCATCAACAACGCATGAAAACTCACCGATGAAACTGTCATCTTCAAATCTTACGGATTCAAGACTGCAGCCGAGATTTTCGTTCATATTTTTAATGTACATAAGAAAATCTTCGGTTTTGATACCTTTGGGAAGGTGAGAAAGATTAAGATTAATGGCTTCCTTATCGGCGGCAATACCGTTCTGATAGGACTGAATGTTGTTGAAATAGTCCTTGAGAATGGTGACATAAGATGCCTGCGAGTCAACCTCCGCCTGAACGGCCGCTGTTTTCTCCTGAATCTTCTGGAAACCCATCGTGTAGGAAAGGATGAAAATGAAAATACCGATGATGAGGAGAATTATGTTTTTGGTTCTTGTGGGCAAGCCCCTGACTTTTGCGACCAGGTCTTTAAAATTCAGATTATTCATTTTGTCCCCTCCTTAAACTTCGTCCGCCGAGGCTTCTGTTGAAGGCGGCAAAGTGGTTGTGGTGGTGGGCACGGGATAGTTGCAGGTGATGGTGAATTCAACAAGGCCCATACCTTCGTCAACGGATCTTACAATGTCGCTCACCTCGATAACGTCAATTGACTCAAATGAACGGAACTGTCTGATAACAACTGCCGCCTCATCAAAAGAGGGAACCTTGACATTTAAAGCAACACCGTCGTTGTTGCAATCCGCTGTCATTATAACGATGGCAGAAGGCATCTTGGCTTCAAGTTCGGTGAAGAAATCATAGAGATATTTATTGTGAGTATCCGCGCCGGCAACAAACTCTTCCATATTGGTTTTGCCTGCCTCATATCGCAGATAATCGTTATAGGTATCTTCGGCGTATTTGAGCGAGGACACGCTCGCGTTAAGATCCTCAAGCTCATTTTGCGCTCTGTGATTCTGGAAAATTGCGAAGGCAATCATCAAAGCCGACAGACCGACGAAAACAGCCAAAGCAATGTAGCCCGCGTTTTTGTCGCCGAGGATGCTCTGCTTGCCGCTCTGGCCCGTTTTCTGAAGATACTCCTTGGGAAGGAGACTCAGGGGCTGAAGACGGGCGCCGAGACAGTTGATATAAAGCGAGATATCGTCAACGCTGTTGGCAAGGCCCTGGATGCTGTCAAGCTCTTCAAGCCAGACAGTCTCCGCGCCGACGGACTCCTCAACCTTTTCCTTGAGCTCAATAAGATGAGCGCAGGAGCCCATTAAAACTACTTTTTCAACAATTTTGTCGCCGTAGTCGCCGCTGTTGAAGAAGTCAAGGCTTCTGGCAATACCCATAACGAGGCGGTTAAGATATTCATCAAGGCCCTCGGTATCTGCATCAACCTCGGGCTTCTCAAGAGTAACGCTCAGCTCGGAAAGGCAGTCAAGGTATTCCTCTTCGGGTCTGCCCTCGAGAGCCATATAGCGGCAAACCATATCGTCACCGCCGATTGAAAGAGAACGCTGCATAAGAAGGCGGCCGCCCTCCATGAAAGTGACAAAAGCGGAATCGGCGTCAACGGTAACATACATAACAACGCCCTGCACGCCCATGCCCTTGAGCACCTGATACTGAGAGTTGCCGGCGAAATCAAGAGCATTGATAATAAGGCCGGATGCCTCTGCAAGCCCGGTGTAACCCTCAATGATGGTGGAGGGCACAGCGTAAACCATTACGCGGCTTTCGGTTTTGGTAGTGTCAAGCACGGTGTAGGAAACAACATACTTGGAAATGTCAACCGGGAAATAATCGGATGCATTGGTGTTAATGATATTTTTGACCTGGTCTTTTTTAACTGCGGGAACCGTAACCTCACGCATTGCAATCTTTGACGAGGCGATGGAAAGCACCGCGTCATTGACGTTGATGTTGCGCAGGGTAAGCTGATCCCTGATTCTTTCGCCCAGTATAGCGGGGTTGACAACCTGGCCGTCAACAACTGCGCCGTCGGGAGAAGGAAATACAAAAGCATCGCTTATCTGGAACGATTTACCTTTGCTTATCGACATGCACATTTTGACCATGCGCTTGCCGAGCTCGATATTGAGAACCTTTGAAGCCATAAGACATCAATCCTTTGCATCTGAATTAGCCGTAGCGGCCGGGGTGCGGGTGAAAGAATATACTTTTCCCCTATTTTCTTTATCTTTATTATAAAGGCAAATAGATAAAATGTCAATATAAGCGATTTGGTGATTTTACCCAATATTTGTCGTTTCAAATTCAGCAGTTTTACGGTTTAAAACTTCAGATGATAAACTGTTCAGACAGTGAATTTTTGAAGAAAAATGCCACAGAAGCTGAATTCTGTGGCACAAACGTTGATTTTATTGAGTTTTATGTGATTTGTATCATTTTGCCGCGGCGGCTTCTTTGATAATCTCAACAGCCTTCGCGAGAAGCTCCTGAGGAATGTTAAGCGCGGGAAGAAGGCGGACTTTATCTTTGGCAGTGAGGCAGAGCACTCCCTTTTCAATGCAGTCGCCCACCACTTCCGCGGCGGGTCTTGAGGTTTTGACGCCTATCATAAGGCCCATACCGGTCACGCTCTCAACACCCGGCGCGCTGCCGAGGGTGTCAAATATATACCCGCTCTTTTCGTTAACCCCGGAGAGAAGGCTGTCGTCGATTCTGCCGAGAACACTGAGAGCTGCGGCGCAGCATACGGGATTGCCGCCGAAGGTAGAGCCGTTGTCGCCGAATGAGAATACGTTTTCAACCTTTTCTCCCAGCATCGTCGCGCCTATCGGGAGACCGCCCGCAAGGCCCTTCGCTGTGGAAACAACATCGGGCTCAATGCCGTAATTCATATACGAATAAAGCTTGCCGCTCCTGCCGTTACCGGACTGCACTTCATCAATAATCAGGACAATATCGTTCTCTTTCGCGAACGCCTCAACGGCCTTCACATAGTCTTTGTCAAGGGCAATAACGCCGCCCTCACCCTGGATGCATTCCATCATAATGCCGGCAATTTTATTTTCTTTTACGGCATTTTTCAGAGCCTCAATATCCCCTGCCGGAACGTGGATAAATCCGGGAGTCATCGGCTGAAAAAGCTCATGGAATTTATCCTGGCCGGTAGCGGAAAGGGTGGTTATCGTTCTTCCGTGAAAGCTGTTGAGAAGAGTTATGATATTGAAATATTCGGGGCCTTTTTTCTCGCAGCCGTACTTTCTCGCAACCTTGATGGCACACTCGTTTGCCTCGGCGCCTGAGTTTGAGAAAAACACCTTTTTCATCCCTGTTCTGCTGCAGAGCATCTCGGCGAGATCCGCGCAGGGAGAGGTGTAATAGAGGTTTGATGTATGCTGAACTTTGCCGAGCTGAGCCGTTACGGACTGCTGCCATTCATCGTCCGCTATACCGAATGCGGTGACGCCGATTCCCGAGCCCATATCAATGTATTCTTTGCCGTTTTCATCCCATACGAGGGAGCCTTTGCCACCCGTTATTTCAACGGGAAAGCGCTTGTATGTACCGGCGATATAAGCCTTGTCTTTTTCTTTGATATTCATGCGTTTTCTCCCCCTCTGAACATAGTGCCCGCGCCCTCGTTTGTGAGGAGCTCAATGAGGATTGAATGGGGTATTCTGCCGTCCATTATAACAACGTTTTTAACGCCGTATTTTATGGCGTTTTCACAGCACTCAACCTTGGGTATCATACCGCCTGTAATAACGCCCTCCTCGCGGAGCTTTTCCGCTTCGCCGAGCCTTATTTCGCTTATAAGAGTTGACGGGTCGTCCTTGTCGCGGAGTACTCCTTCGATGTCGGTCATCATAAGCAGCCTCTCCGCCTTGAGAGCGCCCGCGATATGCGCGGCGGCAGTGTCGCCGTTAATATTGTATGTGTTGCCCTCGTCATCACACGCGATTGTTGAAATAACGGGGATATAACCCCTGTCGAGAAGGTCGAACACGGGCTGAATATTGATTTTTGTAATCTCGCCCACATAGCCGAGCTTTGAATCCTTGACCTTTGCCTCAATGAGTTTGCCGTCGATGCCGGACAGGCCTATTGCCTTGCCGCCTTTGACATCAAGATATTTAACAAGGCTCTTGTTGACCTTGCCGGCGAGCACCATCTCAACAATATCAACCGTCTCTTTGTCTGTTACTCTCAGGCCGTTTACAAACTCGGGCTCTTTGCCCAGGCGGTCCATAAGCTGGCTTATTTCGGGGCCTCCGCCGTGCACAAGCACAACTTTGATGCCGATGAGGTTAAGAAGCACCATATCCTCCATAACCTGCTGCTTGAGCTCTTCGTTTACCATGGCGTTTCCGCCGTATTTTATTACCACGATTTTGCCGACGAACCTTTTGATATAAGGCAAGCTCTCAATAATGATGCCGGCAATCTCGGCGTTTGAAAGTGAATTTGGCATATCTTTATCTCCCGTCATGTGCGGTAATCACCGTTTATTTTAACATATTCGTAAGTAAGGTCACAGCCCCAGGCCTGTGAGGATGCGGGGCCGTCGCCGAGATTCACAAGAATCTCTATCTCTTTTTCAAGCAGAATTTCCTTTGCTTTTTCTTCCGAAAAATCTATGCCCGCTCCGTTTTTGCAAACGGGTATCTCCCCTTTTGCGCTTCTGAACGAAACATCGATTTTGTCAACATCAACAGCCGCTCCGCTGTAACCGATTGCGCACAGCACTCTGCCCCAGTTCGCATCCGCGCCGAACATCGCCGCTTTAAGAAGGGATGAGCATATAACACTCTTCGCGACTGTCTTTGCGGTCCTGAGGTCGGTGGCTCCGGTGACCTTGCATTCAAGCAGTTTTGTTGCACCTTCACCGTCGCCCGCGAGCATTCTGCAAAGAGCAACCGTAACGCTGTTGAGCGCCTTCATAAACGCTGTGAAATCTTCGCCCTCGGTCTCAATTGTTTTGTTGCCGGCCATTCCGTTTGCAATAACGCTGACCATATCGTTTGTGGATGTGTCGCCGTCAACTGAAATCATATTGAATGTTTCGGTAATGTCGCCCGAAAGCGCCTTCTGAAGCATTTCGGATGTGATTGAAACATCGGTGGTGATGAAAACGAGCATTGTTGCCATATTGGGATGAATCATTCCGCTGCCCTTGGCTATTCCGCCGATACGGCAGATTTTTCCGCCGGCTTCGAATTCAACGGCAATCTCTTTTTTCACGGTGTCGGTGGTCATAATGCCCTCCGCCGCCTGCGCGCTGCCTTCTGCCGAAAGAGATGCTTTAAGCGCGGGGATACCGTTTGCGATAGGCTCAATCTCAAGCGGCTGACCGATTACGCCCGTTGAGGCAACAATGATATCGTCAGGCGAGATGCCGAGCTCATTCGCAAAGAGGGCACTCATCTGCTCGGCTATTTGAGTGCCGTTCGCATTGCAGGTGTTGGCATTGCCGCTGTTGCAGATAACCGCCTGCGCTTTACCGTCCGAAAGGTGTTTTTTCGTCACGGCGAGAGGCGCGCCCTTCACCAGATTGGTTGTATATACGGCGGCCGCGGTACCCGGAACCTCGCTGAATATTGCGGAGAGATCCCTTTTATCCCTGTTTTTGCGAATTCCGCAGTGAACTCCTCCCGCGGTAAATCCTTTTGCGGCGCAGACGCCGCCCTCAATTACTTTCATTTCCTTTTTCTCCTTTACCAAACAAGGCCTGTTTTTTCATCGAGACCCATGAGTATATTCATATTCTGTATAGCGGCGCCGCTCGCGCCCTTGCCGAGATTATCAAAGCGCGAAACGAGGATAATGCGTTCGTCATTGCCTCTGACGGTGATTTCCATATCGTCTCTGCCGGAGAATTTATCGGCGTACATAAAGCCCTCGTCGCATTCAGCGTATTTCACAAGGCCGTTATTATTATAGTAATTACTGTATATTTTTCCTATATCATTGATATCCGCTCTAATCTGCGCGGCAAAGAGAGGCACGGTGACCTCCATGCCGGAGTAATAGGGCGCGACTGCGGGGCAAAATACCGGCGGATTGTCAAGGCCGCATTCCTTCACCATTTCGGGCAGGTGCTTATGGGTCTGCGAGGCGGCGTAAATGCCGGGCGCCTCAAGGAACTGCGCTTTGCTCTCATCCTCATAATCGGCAATCATCTTTTTGCCGCCGCCCGAATAACCCGTGAGCGAAAAGCAGCTCAGGAGCGCTTCTTGGCCGATAACGCCCGCCTCAATGAGAGGAGCGACAAGGGCGATGAATCCGCTCGCGTGACAGCCTGGGTTCGCGATTCTTGAGGAAGCAGCTATCTTTTCGCGGTGACCCGTAAGTTCGGGGAAGCCGTAGACCCATGCGGGATTAATCCTGTGGGCTGTGGATGTGTCGATTATTTTCACTTTGCTACCCTTCGCGAGCTCTTCGGCCTCAACAGCCGCCGCGTCCGGAAGGCATAAAAAGGCGATATCCGCAGCGAAAAATGCTTCTTTTCTCGCGGTGACGTCCTTTCGCATTGAATCGTCAAGCTTTATTATTTCAATATCATCTCTCTGTGAGAGACGCTCGTTTATTCTGAGACCTGTCGTGCCGGCGCTGCCGTCTATAAATACCTTTGTCAAGAGGAAAACCTCCCCGATTGTAGAATATTGTGTGTAATTATACAACCGTATGCATTAAAAGTCAAGAAAAAACGCAAAATATACATTATTTTTACAATTTTTGTGAATAATATGCATATTTTGCCGATTTCGGACCCATTTTATGCAAAAAAGAAATAAAAGCGCATTCAAAATCTGTTGAAAAGCACCGCGGTTTGTGATATATTTGATGTGTAACCAGACAGGAGGTAATAAATATGATTAAACGGATAATTGCTATAGCGCTCTGCGCTGCTCTCCTCTTTGCTTTCGCCGCGTGCAATGATGACAAGCCCGGCGAAACAACGACAACAGAATCGCCGACAGAGACCGGAACTGCCACGGTATCGGAAACAGTAACAACAGCCGAAACTACAACTGAAACCACCACGGAAACCACAACCGAAAGCACCACCGAATCCACCACCGAAACAACAACTGAAACAACAACTGAGGCAACAACCAAAGCAACAACAACCAAAGCGGTAACCACCACCAAGAAAGCGACCACCACTAAGAAGCCGACAACGACCAAGGCAACAACCAAGAAGCCCGAGCCGAAGGCGCCCACCAAGAAAGCGGATATAGTTGCTCTTTATAACTCCGCAACTCAGAAGGCATCCTCGGCAAAACCCGGCTACTCGAAGAAGAGAGTAACTCAGCTCAACAACCTCAACATAGGCGCGCTCTCAAGGTTATCCGTTGTGCGCGATGCTATAGGTGAATTCATGGGTGAAGGCACCACGAACACAACTGTCACAAAGGGTAAATTCAACGGCAAAGATCTCAAAGTTTCGAAACTCAAGGAGAGTGATGTTACAAGCGCAACCTGCAAGCTCTCTTCCGACGGCAAATATTATGATGTGGTCATCACGGTTAAGAATGAGAGCAATCTGAGTAAGAGCAGCAGCGCTCTCGGCAGATTCACTGAGGACTACAAGGATGCCGGCGAAATGAAGGCCGGTATGGAAGAGGCAGGCGCCGGCGTTGAATCCATTGCGCTGAACTCAACAAGCGTTGTAATCAAGGCAAAAATCGCAGTTGACAGCAATCAGTTCTCATCGATTTCGCAGACAATAAAGATGAGCGCAAAATTCACAAATGTCAAATACACAATTGTCAAAGTTAACTCCGCTTCAGGAGACCTTGTAACTCAAATCGACTACTCGAATTTCAAATACTGATATAGTCTTATTAAATAATTAAGCTCCCCGGTCGGATGTGACCGGGGAGTTTTTGCGCCTTATTATCAGAACTCCTGATACAGCGTTCTGCCGTAAGCGTCCGTGGGATAATCACCTCTGAAGAGCTTTACACCCTCGATGACATTAAGAATCTCACAAACTAGAATCACTATGCTGCCGAGACCGAAAATCAACGATGTTGCAAGGCCGACAACGAAAAGAATAAGGCTTGTTTTTGCCTTATCTTTCATGCCGCGGTAGTAATAGCCAAGGCCGAAAACGCCGAAAACAATGTGAAGCAGCGCCGCCTGATAAGCGGAACGGTTCTTGGTTGTTTCGGGCGCAACCTCAGGCTGTGCATAATAGGGTCCGTAAGGCTGATACGGCGGCTGCTGATACTGACCGTACTGCGGCTGCTCAGGCTGCTGATACTGAGGCTGATCCGGCTGAGGAGCGGCTGCAGCCTCCGGCTGAGGCGATTCCTCGGAAACAACTGTTTTATAGCCGCAGAAGGGGCAGAATTTGGATGAATCAAGTATTGTTTTACCGCATGAAGGACAAATCATTTTACTTACCTTCCTTTCATTTTTCTGACTGGATTTTACCACAAACTGCTTTTTATTTCAATACATCAAAATGTTAAGAGTTTTCAAAGAATTTTCAAAGGATTATTCTGACATATGCGATATTCTTTCTTTCGTAGGTGTAGCTTATGTGCAGGGCGCCGCCGGAATAGGTGACCGCGGGATAAGAAAACTCACTGCCCTCTTTCTTTTTTTCGAGAGTGAACACATGGCGGAAGGTTTCGCCGCCGTCTTCGGAAACTTTAAGAGTCAGGGGTGAGCGCTCGCCCCAATTTTCGGAAACGGGGTTTGACACAAGGAATATCCTGCCGTCCGGGATTTTAACAAGGTCTATGCCGCTGTTGTTATTGGGCATATCCGTAGGGTAAGCCTCGCACCAGGTTTCGCCCTCGTCTTCGCTGTCGCTCCGGTAAATTCTGCCGACTGCTGTGCGCGTGAGCATATGCACTCTGCCATCATCGCTCTGCCATAAAGTCGGCTGAATCATCGGGATTTTATTGCGCGAGCCGTCGTTGAGCGAATTGAACAGAGGCGTTTCGTACTCTGTTTTAACTCTTTTGCCCTTTCGCCAGGTGAGACCGTCATCATCGGAAATATCCGTAAAGCTTATCCAGCCGTGATGCTCGGTTGAGGCGGGCGCGAGAATTCTGCCGCTTTCCAGGCGAATGCATTTGTTTCTTACGGGTCCCCTGCCCCCGCTTCTGTCGCCGGGCACAAGCTCCCGGATTTCGCCGAAGGTTTCGCCGCCGTCATCCGAAAAAGCGCAGTATGTTTTCCACCGGGCAATCTTTTTGCCCACCTTGAAAAACAGGCAGATTCTTCCGCTTTTCATCTCGAAAAGCACGGGATTCCAGTGAGGCACATTCTTTGCCCTGCTGAGTTTTTTCGGCGGCATAAACACATTGCCGTCCTTTACGGTGTACCAGATATCCACATCGTCCCTGCCCTCTCTAGAGCCGCCGAACCATGCGAAAACGACCCTTCCGTTTTCAAGCGGCAGAAGGGTCGAAGCGTGGCAGTTTGCTGTGGGGAGTTTATCGCACACAAAAGTTTTTTCAGCTTTCATCAGATTTCAAAATCCTCCGGATTATGTGTTTCAACGGGCGCCTGCCTTGCGGGCTTCCTTTTCATAACATCATATTTATATGCTCTGCAGCTGCCGTCTTTGCCGACTATGCCTTTCTTTTCGCACAGCACGCTCTCGCCGTCCGGCGAAAGGCGGCCTCTCTGACAGTATGAGCACCTGGGGGGATATTTATCCGCGCTCAGAAGTTTCTTTTTCATCATACCAGCTCCCGATAAGGAATTTTGTTGCCGGGGAATCTGTCGGCATCGATTTCTCTGCCGAGAATATACGCTTTTTCCACCTGCTTCACACCTTTTACAAAGTCCGCTCTGCCGGGGCAGAAGGGATAGAAGCCAAGCAGACCGAAAATATACCATATTGCCGTTGTGCCGTTATCCTCGTCGCCCGGGAAACCGTCATCCTTATATGAAAACGCTTCTTTGCAAAGGCGTCTTACCCAGTAGGCAGTCTTTTCGGGCTTACCGAGTTCGGAATAAATATAGGGAATGTGGAAACTCGGCTGGTTTGAAATGGCGCACTGGCCGAAATTCGCCGCGGCCATCTCGGTTATCTCGTGGATTTCGCAGTCATAACCGACTATGTTATATTCGGGCGGGGTCGCGAAAAGTTCATCGATTTTTGCCTCAAGCCTGTCTTTGCCGCCGTAAAGAGCGGCGAGGCCCTCCATATCGTGAGGCACGGCAAAAGAATTCTGCCAGGCGCTCCCCTCGGTATAGTCCCTGCCCCATGCAATGGGTGAAAAATCCGGGCGGAATTCGCCCTTGCTGTCTCTCGCGCGCATAAAGCCGCTTTCGCTGTCGAAAAGATTCTTATAATTTTTCGCTCTCTGTCTGTACTCATTCTCAATATCCGTTTTGCCGAGAATGGCGGCAATCTCAGCTATGCACCAGTCGCCGTAAGCTGCGTCAAGAGTTAGATTTACGCTTTCCTTCTGCTCGTCATAGGGCACATATCCGAGCCGGCAGTAAGACTCCGCGCCGTTTCTGCCGTAACGGCTCTCGGGCGCGTCTGTTGTGGCGTGCTTGAGCATACCTTCGAGCGCTGTTTCAAGGTCCTCTCTGTCTACAAGGCCTTTGACCGCAGCGTCACAGATGACGGCATCCACAAGAGTTGAGGGCATACAGCCCCTCTCGCCTATTGAAACCCAGCGCGGCAGCCAGCCGCATTCAACGTAATCATTGATAAAGGATTTCACCATCAGTTTCATTTCGCCGCGCGCGACGAGTGAAAAGAAGGGATAAACCGTGCGGTAAGTATCCCAGAACCCGTTATCGGTAAAACGCACACCCGGGCGAACTTTGCCGTCGTGCGGGCAGTAATGTATTTCCTCGCCCCGGGCGTTAATCTCGGAGCATCTGTGCGGATAGAGAAATGCCCTGTACATACAGGAGCAGAATGTTTTGAATTGAATTTCGTTATCGGCCTCAATCTGCACTCTCGAGAGATATTCCTCCCATATTTCCTCCGCCTCACCGAGAAGCATATCAAAGCCCCTGCCGGCGGTCTCTCTGCCGAGATTTGTGAGCGCCTGCTCAAATGAGATATAGGATGTGCCGATTTTAAGCTCAGCGGATCCTGTTCTGAGCCCGACATGAATTGCAACATTTTCGCCGTTTATCTCACAAGCGTTTTCATTGTCTTTCCCTTCCCGGCTCACTATAATATCATCGGCGTTGACACTGCCTTCGGGAAATACAACAGCAACATATTCCCTGAAATCAACGCTCTCTTTGCCGAATGAATTATCGGTTGAGCAGAAGAGAGTATTTTTTTCTTTATCATAGCGGAATGAGTAATCGCCGCTCACACTGTGAACGGAAAAATAATTTCTGCCCCTCTCCCGAAATGTTGCTCTCACAGCGGCGCACCTTGACGTAGGGGTGAATTCAAGCACTGAGCGCGAGCGGAGCAGTTCATATTTAAGATAATAGGGTTTCAGCACCGTATTTTCGGGTCTGAACCCGGACCAGCGCTCCTCGCCGCCGAGAGACGGCTCGCCGCTCTGAAGCATAAAGCACATCGCACCGTAATCGGCAATCCATGGCGAGGGCTGATGCGTAAGGCGTATGCCCTCAAGCGAGCGGTCCTTCGGGTGATAGTACCACCTCAGGTCGCCATCCGCAGTCTGCGGCGCGAACGCCGCCATACCGAAAGGAAGCTGAACAAGCGGCAGAGTGTTGCCGTTTGAAAACCTGTGCTGTGAAAAGCTGCCTTGTTTTATATTGACATAGTCGCAGTATTTCATATACTTTTCCCCCGATTATCCGTTAAGTGTTTCCGGTATCCTTATACTCTATTATGTTAAAACAATAATAAAGTAAAGTCAACGAAAAATCGGCAGATTTTGGTAAATTTCCAAAATCTGCCGAAAAAGCATTAAAACTGCAATCAGCTTATGTTTTGTTTTTTATTGCTGCGTCGACAAAGCCTTTGAAGAGCGGATGCGGTTTGTTGGGTCTTGATTTGAATTCCGGATGGAACTGAACGCCAATGTAGAAGGGATGGTCTGCGACTTCAACCGTTTCAACAAGCAGGCCGTCGGGCGACATTCCGCTGAGCACAAGCCCGGCACTCTGCAGGACATCTCTGTAATCGTTGTTGAATTCATATCTGTGGCGGTGGCGCTCGCTGATCTTATCCGTTCCGTAAAGGGCGCGGATTTCAGTCCCCTCCTTCAGGTCGCACGGATACTTTCCGAGCCTGAGCGTTCCGCCCTTGTCGATCTCGTNNAATTCATATCTGTGGCGGTGACGCTCCGATATTTCGGCCGAGCCGTAGCATTTCTCCATGAGTGTGCCCTCTTTGATAACACAGGGGTAGGACCCGAGTCTCAGAGTGCCGCCTTTGTCAATGCTCTCGCTCTGCCCGGGCATAAAGTCGAT
>DBWO01000040.1:8967-9171 GCA_002309055.1 Ruminococcaceae bacterium UBA1236 | reverse complement strand
AGTTATCATTCCCTCAATGCCTCTGTTGCCGAAGCCGCCGGGCACGATAATCGCGTTAAGTCCGCCGAGAAGCTCATCTGCCGTTTCGGGCGTGATTGCCTCGGAGTCCGTCCAAACTATATCTACTTTGACACCCGATGCATAGCCTGCGTGCCTGAGTGCTTCCGCTACCGATAGATAGGCATCGTGAAGCTGTGTATATTT
>DBWO01000040.1:0-8838 GCA_002309055.1 Ruminococcaceae bacterium UBA1236 | reverse complement strand
GCTTCATAGAGGTTCGGCAGAGTGATGTTTTCTATAACGCAATCTTTTTTCACATTGCAGAAAAGTGAGATTTTTTCGAAGATGGTTTTTTCAAGCGGTTCGTCACAGCGAAGAACGATTATATCCGGGTTAATTCCCATACCCTGAAGCTCTTTTACGGAGTGCTGTGTCGGCTTTGACTTGTGCTCCTCCGAGCCGTGAAGATAGGGGACAAGGGTCACATGAATAAACAGGCTGTTTTCTTTACCCACCTCAAGCGAAATCTGGCGCACCGCCTCAATAAACGGCTGGCTCTCGATGTCGCCGATAGTGCCGCCGATTTCCGTGATAACCACATCGGCGCTGCTGTGCCTGCCCACATTATAAACAAATTCCTTTATCTCGTTTGTAATGTGCGGAATCACCTGCACGGTTGAGCCGAGGTATTCGCCTCTGCGCTCTTTATTGAGCACATTCCAGTAAACCTTGCCCGTTGTAAGATTTGAAAACTTGTTCAGGTTTTCATCAATAAAACGCTCGTAGTGCCCGAGGTCAAGGTCGGTTTCAGCGCCGTCCTCCGTCACGTAAACCTCACCGTGCTGATAGGGGCTCATAGTGCCGGGGTCAACATTTATATATGGGTCAAGCTTCTGCGCCGCCACCTTGAGACCTCTCGATTTGAGCAGACGTCCGAGAGAAGCGGCGGTGATTCCTTTACCCAGCCCGGAAACGACGCCCCCGGTGACGAAAATATACTTTGTCATAAACCATCCTCTCCTTTGCTCATACCCGGGCAATTATTCCGATGTTTCATTGCCCTCCGATTCATCGTCAGAGTCAACATCGAGCAACTTTGTCCTGTCATAGTCGCCGATTTCTATTTCAGGGGTTTTCATGCTGAATTCCGCATTGCATCTCAAAGAAAATCTTGTTGAACTCATAACCGGTCTCCTTTTCTTATTTTTATTATCTTTTTCCCGTTGCCGGCTGCTTATTTTCCGCTGTCACCGTAGTTTGAAAGAACTCTGGCGGACGGGTCGTTTACATTGCATCCTTCCCAATCCTTGTTGGGCATCCAGAAATCTTTTATCATTTCTCCCTGTCCGGGGTAGTACTTTTCGAATATTTCTCTGTAAAGCAGGGATTCCTTGGTGAAAGGTTTTGCGTGGGTATATTTTGCACGCTCTTTTTCAAAATCTTCATCACTGTAGATTTTCTGCGCGTATTCCTTGAGATAATCAACCATTGAATGCCCGACCGCGTCCGAAAACGCCGCTTTTTCACGCATCAGAATGCTTTCGGGCAGATAGTCGCCTTCAAAAGCGTGTCGCAGAAGGTATTTGCCCTTGCCGTATCTGTTTAGCTTTATTTCAGGGTCAATCGACATAACGTATCTGACAAACTCAAGATCGCCGAACGGTACGCGCGCCTCCATTGAATGAACGGAAATGCATCTGTCCGCCCTGAGCACGTCATACATATACAGCTCGCGTATTCTCTTCTGAGCTTCCTTCTGGAATGCCTCGGCATCGGGCGCGAAATCCGTGTATTTGTAGCCGAACAGTTCATCCGATATTTCACCTGTCAGCAAAACCTTTATATCGGTGGTTTCGCGTATTGCCTTGCATATGAGGTACATTCCGACGCTTGCCCTTATTGTGGTGATGTCAAAGGTGCCGAGCGCGGCGATAACATCCTCAAGCGAGCTTATAACATCATCGGCTGTTATTATTATTTCATGGTGGTCGCTTCCGATATAGTCGGCAACCTCCTTGGCGTATTTCAGATCGATTGCGTCCTCACTCATACCGATTGCAAATGTTTTTATCGGCTTTCCGAGCAGCTTTGCCGAAACCGAGCAGACCAGAGATGAATCGAGACCTCCGCTGAGAAGAAAACCCAGAGGCGCATCGGAATCAAGCCGCTTTTCAATCCCCGCGACCAGCCTGTCGTGAATGCCGCGGCAGATTTCATCAAGCCCGCCGTGAATATATTCCTTCACATCCGCAATATCGCAGTAGCGAACAAATCTTTCGCCGTCGTAATAATACCCCGGAGGAAACGGCATCACCTTATCCGTAAGGCCTATCAGGTTTTTCGCTTCACTCGCGAATGCTATGCTGCCGTTTTTGTCATAGCCGTAGAAAAGAGGACGTATGCCTATCGGGTCACGTGCAGCGATAAAGCGGTCTTTGTTGCCGTCATATATTACCAGAGCATACTCTGCGTCAAGCATGGCAAACATATCCGGACCGTATTTTTCATACATCGGCAGCAGGATTTCACAGTCCGACTCGCTTGTGAATGTATATTCTTTTTCAAGCTCTTTCTTGATTTTTCGGAAACCGTATATTTCTCCGTTGCAGACCAGCTTGCAGTTGCCGAGCTCAAACGGTTGCATCCCTGTGGAGTTAAGGTCCATAATCGCAAGCCGCTGGAAGGCAAGAAGTCCGTCGCCCGCTCTGATGGCTTTTTCGTCATCCGGTCCTCTGGACTTTGTTTTTTCCATAGCTTTTTTGAACTGCTCGTAATCTGCGGGATATGAGGTCAATCCCATAATGCTGCACATCTTATCACCTCCCGGAACAAAAAGAGGGCAAGGACACCCAAACGGGCGTCCTTGCCTTACGGTGCAATTCTAACACCGGAAAAAATCATTGTCAAGTGCGATTTTCAAATTTCCTGCGCAAAAGCAACGGTTTTTGCAATTTTTACAATACAGACTTGCAATATTGAAAATGTTTTGTGCAAGTAATAAAATTGAGGACATCCGCAGTAAAAAACATTGACATAGGTTTAGAACAGTAATATAATCTATAAAGAACAAAGGCGTTCATTGACTGCTCTCGGCAGGCGATGTTGTGCCTTTTTATTTTTTTAAGGAGTCAAGTCTGTTATGAAATATACCATTCAGGACGTAAAGGACTATATTGAGCAGGAAGACGTGTCGTTTATACGCCTTGCTTTCTGCGATGTTTTCGGAAAGCAGAAGAATGTGTCAATAATGGCGACGGAGCTTGACCGGGCTTTTGAGAGCGGAATTGCAATAGATGCCTCTGCCGTTGAAGGCTTCGGCAGCGAAGACAAGAGCGATCTTTTCCTGTTTCCGGACCCGTCAACGCTTGCAGTTCTCCCATGGAGGCCCTCACAGGGCAGAGTAATAAGAATGTACTGTGACATCAGGTATCCCGGCGGCGAAGCGTTTGAAATGGACGGCAGGCATATACTCAGGAATGCGGTCGAAGCGGCGGCATCAAAGGGCATAAACGTCAGCTTCGGAGCAGAGCACGAGTTTTACCTTTTCAAAACAGATGAAGACGGATATTCAACCGGCATCCCGCACGACAAGGCAAGCTATATGGATATAGCGCCCGATGACAGGGGTGTTAACGTAAGAAGAGAAATATGTCTCTCGCTCAGCGAAATGGGAATTCTTCCCGAAAGCTCCCACCACGAGGAAGGTCCCGGTCAGCACGAGATAGATTTCAAATACAGCGATGCTCTTCAGGCGGCGGACAATTCCGTTACATTCAAATCTGTTGTATCCGTAATAGCGGAGCAGCACGGCCTTTGGGCGGATTTTTCACCTAAGCCGCTCCCGTTCTACAGCGGAAACGGCCTCCACATAAATATGGCCCCTCATTCTGCCGACGGCAGGGATTATCTGGAGCAGTTTATGGCGGGTGTTCTCGCGCATATCGCAGAGATAACCGCATTTCTTAACCCCACTTCCGCGTCTTATAAGCGGCTCGGCGAATTCAAAGCGCCGAAATACATCACCTGGTCCTGTGAAAACAGGTCTCAGCTGATAAGAATTCCCGCGGCTTCCGGCGAATACAGAAGAATGGAGCTGCGTTCGCCCGATTCCGAAGCGAATCCCTACATCGCCTATTCGCTGCTGATTTACGCAGGTCTTGACGGAATAGTAAACAACCTGGTTCCTCCCGATCCGGCAAACATTAACCTTTATGAAGCGTCCGAGGAAGATCTCAGAGGAATCGAAAAGCTTCCGCAGAGCTTTGAAGAGGCAATGAAAAAAGCCGGAAACAGCGATTTCGTAAAAGCAATTCTTCCCGAAAGAGTTATAAACACTTACGCCCGCCGCAGCTGACTGACGGCGGAATAACTCGGAAGGAGGGAAGTTTATGCCGCACGAAAAGCGGAATTACAGCGTGCTGATTGTTTCAGGAAAAAAGCAGAGCGCACAGCTTATGGCGGCAATGCTTCTTTCTTTCGGATACACTCAGACCGATGCTGTTTCAACCGCGGGAGAGGCGAGGCGAAAACTGCTGCGGTGCCGCTACGATATAATAATAATCGATTCTCCGCTTCAGGATGAATCGGGCAGCGATTTTGCCGCCGATACAGCTTATTCAACAAGGTCCGGTGTTATGCTGACCGTGAAAAGCGAAATATATGAAAGAGTTTGCAGAAAGGTTGAGGATTACGGTGTTATGACCGTGCCGAAGCCGCTCGAAAAGCATGAGTTTTACACTGCTCTCAAGCTTGTCACATCAACTGCCGCGCGCCTGCTCAATGACGAGAAAAAGGTTATTAAGCTGCAGGATAAGCTTGAAGAAATAAAGCTTGTCAGCAGAGCTAAATTTATTCTGATTGAGAAGTATAAAATGACCGAGGCCGAAGCGCACAGATCCATAGAAAAGGAAGCTATGGATTCAAGACGGTCAAAGGCCGAGGTAGCAAAAGAAATAATTGAAAAAGACTAAGTAAGGCTGCAAAGGCGCAGTATCCAAGGGGATACTGCGCCCTTTTTTATTTTTCACAACTCATTTAATTTAATATACGGAGGAAAAATGTATGAGTTACGTAGACGAAACAATTGAAATGCTGAAAGAAAAGTACGCGGGTCAGCCCGAATTCCTTCAGGCAACAACAGAGGTCCTTGACTCTCTTCGCCCGGTTATCGAGCCGAATGAAGAGGTTTATAAGCGCGATGCTCTTCTTGAGAGACTTGTTGAACCCGACAGACAGATTGTATTCCGCGTTCCGTGGATTGACAGAAACGGCAATGCGCACGTGAACACCGGATACCGTGTTCAGTTCAACAACGCAATCGGCCCCTACAAAGGCGGTCTGAGACTTCATCCCTCGGTTAATATCAGCATCATCAAATTCCTCGGCTTCGAGCAGATTTTCAAAAACTCGCTTACCGGTCTTCCCATCGGCGGAGCAAAAGGCGGTTCGGATTTTGATCCCAAAGGCAAGACCGACAGAGAAATCATGTCCTTCTGCAAGAATTTTATGCTTGAGCTTTATAAATACATCGGCGCGGATACAGACGTGCCCGCAGGCGATATAGGCACCGGCGCAAGAGAAATCGGCTATATGTTCGGCGCATACAAGCGCATAAAGCGCCTTCATGAAGGCGTGCTCACAGGCAAGGGCGTTGCCTACGGCGGCTCGCTCGCAAGAACCGAAGCCACCGGCTACGGCCTGCTTTATCTCACCGAAGAGATGCTCAAATGCAACGGCATTGAAGTCAAAGGAAAAACAGCGGTTGTTTCCGGCTCGGGCAACGTTGCTATATACGCTATCGAAAAAGCAACACAGCTCGGCATCAAAGTTCTTACCTGCTCCGATTCAAACGGTTGGGTATATGATCCTGACGGCATTGACGTGGCCGCGCTCAAAGAAATAAAGGAAGTTAACCGCGGAAGACTTACGGAATACAAAAAATACCGTCCGGATTCCGAATATCACGAGGGCAGAGGCGTATGGACCGTCAAGGCCGATATAGCGCTTCCCTGTGCAACTCAGAACGAGCTTCGCATTGACGACGCGAAAGCGCTTGTTGCAAACGGCTGTATTGCCGTTGCCGAAGGCGCAAATATGCCCACCACCGCGGAAGCAGTCAAGTATCTCCAGGACAACGGAATCCTTCTTGCACCTGCAAAAGCTGCCAACGCCGGCGGTGTTGCAACCTCAGCCCTTGAAATGAGCCAGAATTCGGAGCGCCTCAACTGGACCTTCGAAGAGGTTGATGCCAAGCTTAAGGGAATTATGGTCAACATCTTCCATAATATGTCCGACGCTGCGGAAAAATACGGCATGGGCAAAAACTATGTTGCCGGTGCAAACATAGCCGGTTTTGAAAAGGTCCTTAACGCCATGATGGCGCAGGGCGTTTGCTGAATTAACTGACAACTTCTCTTTTTTACTCATACCCCGGAAACCCGCAGGATTCTTTTCTGCGGGTTTCCCCCGAAAGGGTACATCAAGCGTTTTTCTCCAAATACTGCAATATTCTATCTGCCGGGTTTCATCTCTTGCCTTGTTTTTACTGTTTTTTGAAAAAAACAGATGAATTTTGCAATTTTAACAATTATAAATTGCACTGTTTAAATGTATTTGTGCAAACAGCAAAAAATATTTTGTTAAAAATGTATTTTATTGACTTATTTTTTAAATAAGAATATAATTTTACGCGAAAAAAGAGAGAAACGGTATGAGTTTATTTATCGGTCCGGCAATTGCCGCCGGGTCCGTTTGATAGAATTATGAGTAAAAAGGAGAAAAACCCATGAGCAAAAACTATGTCGATGAAATCATCGAAAACGTCAGCGCTAAGTATGCAAGTCAGCCCGAATTCATTCAGACCGTTACCGAGATTCTTGATTCTCTGCGTCCGGTAATCGAGGCAAAAGAAGATGAATACAGGCGCAAGGCTCTTCTTGAAAGACTTGTTGAGCCCGAAAGACAGGTTATTTTCCGTGTTCCCTGGGCAGATGACAACGGCCAGGTTCACGTTAATACCGGTTACCGTGTTCAGTTCAACAGCGCTATCGGCCCCTATAAAGGCGGCCTTCGTTTCCACCCCTCTGTTTACATTGGAATTATGAAGTTTCTTGCTTTTGAGCAGACCTTCAAAAACAGTCTCACAGGCCTCCCCATCGGCGGCGGCAAAGGCGGCTCGGATTTTGACCCCAGAGGCAAAAGCGATGATGAAATCATGCGTTTCTGCCAGTCATTTATGACTGAGCTGTTCCGTCACATCGGCCCGGATGTTGACGTTCCCGCAGGCGATATAGGCGTAGGCGGCAGAGAGATAGGTTATCTTTTCGGCCAGTACAAGAGGCTCAAGGGAGCTTTTGAAAACGGCGTTCTCACAGGCAAAGGTCTCTCTTACGGCGGTTCACTTATCAGGCCCGAAGCAACCGGCTACGGCGCAATCTATTACACTCTCGAGGTTCTCAAGCATTTCGGCGAAGGAATCAAGGGCAAGACATTCGCGGTTTCCGGCTTCGGCAACGTTGCCTGGGGTGCCTGCAAAAAGATTGCAGAGCTCGGCGGCAAGGCAGTCACCATTTCCGGTCCTGACGGATATATCTACGATCCCGACGGTATTGTTACCGACGAAAAGATTAACTATCTCCTTGAAATGAGAGCCAGCGGCAGAGACAGAGTTCAGGATTACGCCGACAAATTCGGTGTTGAGTTCCACGCAGGCGAGAAGCCCTGGGGCGTTAAGGTTGATATCGCGATGCCCTGCGCCACTCAGAACGAAATCGGCATGAAGGAAGCAGAGCAGATTGCCGCAAACGGTGTTGAGTACTACATCGAGGTTGCCAATATGCCTACCACCAACGAAGCTCTCGCATATCTCAAAGAGAAGTGCAAGGCAGTTGCTCCTTCAAAGGCGGTCAACGCCGGCGGCGTTGCAACATCCGCGCTTGAAATGAGCCAGAACTCAATGAGATACAGCTGGACCGAGAAGGAAGTTGACGATAAACTTCATCAGATTATGGTCAATATCCACGATTCCTCCGCAAAAGCGGCAGAAAAATACGGCTACGGTTACGACCTTGTTGCCGGCGCAAATATCGCAGGCTTTGAAAAGGTTGTTGACGCAATGACCGCTCAGGGTATCGTGTAATCTCACATAAATAATAATATTAAGGGCACCGTTGTTATGCGGTGCCCTTCTCATAAGGAGAAAGAATATGGAAAAGATACTTGTCCTCGATTTCGGCGGTCAATACAATCAGCTTATCGCAAGGCGCGTAAGGGATATGAATATTTATGCCGAAATCAAACCATACAGCGGAATAACCACGGCGGATATAGTATCCGCCGGATATAAGGGCATTATCTTTACCGGCGGGCCAAACAGCGTTTACGACAAAAACTCCCCTCATTTTGACCCGGAAATACTGAATGCCGGTATACCCGTTCTGGGCATCTGCTACGGATGTCAGCTTATGGCCTTTATGGAAGGCGGCAAAATTGAATCCGCAGGCAGAATCAGCGAATACGGAAAAACCGAGCTGTGCGTCAAAGAGAGCCCCCTGTTTGAGGGCGTGCCCGAAAAAAGCATATGCTGGATGAGCCATACCGACTATGTTTCCGCTGTGCCTGAGGGCTTTGAAATCACAGCTTTCACGCCTTCCTGCCCCTGTGCCGCAATGAGCGACCGCGGCCGGAGTCTCTATGCCGTGCAGTTTCATCCGGAGGTAACTCACACCGAATACGGCAGGCAGATTATCCGCAATTTCGTAACGGGAATATGCAAATGCAAATGCGACTGGACAATGGATGATTTCGTTTCATCCTCCATTGAGAAATACAGAAAAGAACTCAACGGCAAAAAGGTACTCTGCGCCCTCTCGGGCGGTGTTGATTCATCTGTTGCCGCGGTGCTTCTCAACAAGGCGATAGGTGACAATTTAACCTGCGTTTTTGTTGACCACGGCCTTCTCAGAAAAGACGAGGGCGACCTCGTTGAGCAGGTTATGAAAAACGAGATGGGCCTCAACCTCATCAGAGTCAACGCCGCTGACAGGTTCCTCGGCCGCCTCAAAGGCGTTACCGTCCCCGAGCAGAAGCGCAAGATAATCGGTG
>DBWO01000035.1:41933-51053 GCA_002309055.1 Ruminococcaceae bacterium UBA1236 | reverse complement strand
TTCTACCATGGCGTCGTAAATACCTGCAGCGGGTATGTGTATTCCATTGGCGGCGCGATCCTTGATATTGATGAGCCGTCCAGAGTCAAGTACCGCTGTGAAAACTACCTCCTCACACCTGAAGAATGGTACGAAGAACGCGGTTTTGTACCCAACGTATGCTTCCCCTGTGCGACACTGCAGGATGAACCTACCGGCCGCATCGCGATCTACTATGGTGCTGCGGACAGTTATGTCGGTCTCGCATTCGGTTACCTGGATGAAATCATCGACTACATCAAGCAGCACAGCAAAGTGACTGATACTGATACTGAATTAGGAAAGCGCTGATATGCCCGGATTTGAATTATCCCCTCTCTTTTCAGATAAAGCGATTCTTTGCCGCAGGCATGAGATCCGCGTATTTGGAAAAGCAGCTGACGGCAAACAAATCACCGTAACATTGTTTGATGCCTCGGGTCATGTGCTTGCATCTGACACTGCATCATCTGCAAACGGCTGCTTCACAGCGCGCCTTTCTCCTCAGGAGGCAGCCGTGCATTGCACATTGCGAGCAACCGATGGATATTCTGAATTCATGGCTTNNGGCTTGCGATATTGCCATCGGCGACGTATATCTCGCTGCCGGACAGAGCAATATGGAGCTTGAACTCAAGGATGCGGACGAAGGTCCGGAAGAGATCTCTTCGCATGATAATATCCTTGTACGTTATTTCAATGTGCCCAAGTATGCGAGGATTACAGCTGAAGCTCAGCGGGCAAACCGTCATGCACACTGGCAGGAAATAATTCCCGGTAAGGGCCGGGATATGAGTGCCGCCGCATATTTCTTTGCCATGAAACTGCAGGAAACACTCAATGTTCCGATTGGCATAATAGACTGTTATTGGGGAGGAACCTCCATCAGCTGTTGGATGGAAAAAACAACCCTCGAGAGCCTGAATGAGGGCAGGCGTTATATGAGGGAATACAGACAGCGCTACGGTAAAAAGACCATGGCGCAGTATCTTGCTGAAGAAGCTGAATTCGAGCGGGGAATGAGTGACTGGTGTATAAAAGCAGAACAAATCAAAAAGGAAAAGCCGTCTGTCACTCCGGTCGAAATAAATGCACTGCTCGGCCCTTTTCCATGGAATCCTCCTGCCGGTCCGGGTTCTCCCTTCCGGCCTGCCGGTTTATGCGAGACAATGCTGCGGCGCGTTATACCATATACGCTGACAGGTGTGCTCTACTACCAGGGTGAAGAAGATACCTGGCGAACGGAGTGCTATGAAATCCTTCTGTCTGCGTTTATTGATCAGCTGCGCAGACAGTTTAGAAACCCCTGTCTTCCGTTCCTGAATGTCCAGCTTCCAATGTGGATGCCCGCAGGCGGAACAGACAGCGGCAACTGGCCTCGTTTGCGGAATGCTCAATGGCTTGTGAGACAGACCGTTCGCAATACCGACCTCGCTATCCTGATTGATCAGGGCGAATATGATAATATCCATCCTACAAACAAGCGCGTTGTCGGTGACAGGCTTTTCTGCTGTGCGCTTCGTACAGTGTACGGTATGGATGCCCCGGAAGCCCCGTATGCCATTGAGAAATATACTCTGGATGGCTGCATTTTTGTCCGTCTGAGCCAGCCTCTGCGTGAACCGGACTCATCTGATCTGCTGCTTGAAATTGCCGGTGAAGAAGGTCCCTTCAGTCAGGCTGAAGCATCCATCGAAGACTGCATACTCCGCCTCTGGAGCCAGGAAATCAGCCGCCCTGTCAAGGTCAGGTATGCATGGACTGATTATGCGATCGCGCCTTTATTTGGCATCAGCGGTTTGCCCCTGGCACCCTTTATTCTGGAGTAATCCCTATGGAGTATAATCGTTTTCTGACATACTCAATGCAGCGTGTTCGCCCGGTAAAGGTACTGCTTGACGGAGATAAGCTGAAATACCAGAATCTCACAGTAACCGCAATGGATGATGAAGGTATAACCGCACTCAAAGCCGGCAGGAAAAGTACTTTGTACATTCCCTATAACCAGATTCTCGCAGTCTCATATGCCCGTGGAGACGATGGAGATACGATCAAAGACATCTACCAAACAACAGCCAGTAAAGGAGAAAAGCAATGAAACAGACTGTTCACATCAAAGGTATCATGTGCCCGCGCTGCGAAATGCGCGTAAAAAAAGCGCTCGAAGCGCTTCCGTTTGTTACTGAGGCACTTGCCTCCCACGAAACCGGTACGGCAGAAATCACCATACAGGGCAGCTGCAATACTGAGGCTGTAAAAGCAGCTGTGACTGAAGCCGGTTATGAATTCGTCAGCATAGATTGATTTTTCAAAGCAACTCAAGCAGTTCTGCAGGCCTGTCAATAAGATGACAGGCCTTATGCTTTTCGAGTTCCTCGCGCGATCTGAATCCCCAGGTAACTCCTACGGTTATCATCCCGGCATTATGTCCGCAATCCATATCCGTTCCCGTATCTCCGACGTAAAGAATCTCCGATGGTGTCAGATGCAGTTCTTCAGCAATCATCAAAGCGCCATCCGGCGCTGGCTTCAAAGGTATGCCTTCCTGCCTTCCGCGTACAATAGCAAATGGACCATCCGGAAAATAATAGTGAATCACATTTTCAGTATCTGCCTGATCTTTATTGCTGAATACCGTGGCAATCAGACCACGATCCCTCAACGAACGGATCATATCAGGAATTCCGTCATATGGCCGGGTCAGTGCGCAAGTATGCGCGGCATACTCTTCCCTGTAAGCCTTATACACCTTTTCAAACATTTCCCTGCGGTTTCCGATAGCGCGTTCAGTCAGGACTTTTGCACCGTTTCCCAGAAAAGTCTTATAGTCTTCTTCAGGGTGAACAGGCAGCTCAAAACGTTCAAGTACGCGGTTCATGCTTGCCGCGATGTCCGGTATTGTCTGCAGCAGGGTACCGTCCAGATCAAATAAGACTCCCTTTATCATTTTTCCAGCCTCACTTATTCAGGATACAGCATTCAAGAGCCTGTGCTATCCCGTTTTGATCAAACGAAGCAGTTGAATAAGCACACTGTGCCTTGACATGTTCCGGTGCATTGCCCATTGCAACGCCAAAGCCGACCTGGGTCAGCATGGGCAGATCGTTTTCTTCATCACCGAAAGCCATCACCTGTTTCATGCTTATTCCGTATCTTTTTGCCATTTCTTTTAAACCCGTACCTTTATCTATTCCCGCAGGCATCAGTTCAATGTTTTGCTCACCGGAGCGCGTGATTACAAGACGATCAATCCCGCGCAGATGTTCGGCAATCTCTCTCAGCTTGGGTTGGGTATAAATAAAAAACTTGCATACCCCGTATTGAACAGCTTCATCTATCGCTTTCCTGCCATGCGTGAATCGCACACCGCCCAGACGAGCAATCCGCGGCCCATCGTTAAGCTCTGAATGATGAAAAAAATCAGGTCGGCTTGTCGCAACCAGCTTATGNNCTGAGCTTATGTGAAAAAACAAGGTATTCTGCGCCAAGGCTTTCAAGCATATCGCGGACAGCCATTACCGTATCATGCGGCATCATGTGCAAAAACAGTGTTTGTCCCATCGCACGATCGGTGATCATTGCTCCGTTGGCACCGATCACAGGTCCGTCCAGTCCGTTATCCAGGAAAGCAAGCGATGCATTTTCCGGATAACGGCCTGAAGCCAACGCGATAATAATCCCGCTTTCCCGGGCCTTTTTCAGTGCTTCTAACGTCTTGGGCAAAACGCTTCCGTCACGTTGAAGGAAGGTTCCATCAAGATCCATGGCTATCATGCGAATATCATACATAAGAATATCTCCGAAGTATTAAAAAGGGCAGTCGATATGAAAGGCACGCCCATCAAGATCATTCAGTACACCGCCTGCATTGAGTATCAGATCAGTCGCGCAAAGCATCAGCCTGCGAATCCCAAGTTTCTGGTTGTATCCACGGTCTCCATACACGTCATCTCCGAGAATAGGATGCTGAATAAAGGCCAGATGAGCGCGAATCTGATGCGTTCGGCCTGTCAGCAGAGTGACTTTGAGCCTGCTCTTCTCTTTTCCGGTTTCAATTGTTTCATATGCAGTAGAAATCTGTTTTGTTTCAGGTGATTGATGGCTTACAACCCGCATCCGTCCGAGTCTTTCATCCTTCACGATGTATGCGTCAAGCTTCCCGGCCCGGGGATTCACTATACCCTTGACAAGGCATTCATATTTTTTTGTCAAAGACCTTGATCGAAAAGCATCCAGCAGGCATGCCTCAGTTACAGGATCTTTGGCTGCAATCAACAGACCGCAGGTCTGGTTGTCAAGGCGGTGGCAGAGTTTCGGAGCATCCGGCCTTGCATCAAGAATGCCCTGAACGGTCATCCCACCGCGGCCATCCTCTTCACAACTGATGCCTGCCGGTTTGTTCAGAAGAAGAATACGTGAATCTTCATATATGACCGGAAGTTCGGTTTCCCATGCTGTATAGACCAGTATCTTTGCTCCCGAAACAGGCACAGCATCAGCCGGTACACGCTTTCCGTCCATTTTTACATCACGGCGTGAAAATGCATCACGTATCACAAATTGAGGAAGCAGAGGAAGTGCCTTTATCAGATACGCTTCCAGCGTTCTTTCAGATACTGTTTCCGGAACCACCGCCTGATAAACCTGCATCAGTTCAGCCTCCGCGCCGGCGCGCTTTGCCATCGAACCGTGTCTGCTTCAATTTTGAGCAGCGCATTCTCAAGACTTGGTGTCATCCGGATCGCCAGCTTATCACGAATTAGAGCTGAAAGCTGCTCATGTGTCGCGCCCTGCTTGATCAGGATCTTCAGGTCGTTTACCATAGCCGTGGGATTGCAGCCCGGCTGAAGCGCGAAGCCCAGCTCTGACTGAAGGATATTCGCTGCCGCAGATTCTTCTTTCAGGAGTTCGCTCATGCCTCCGATGATCATCTCGCGGGTATAATCCGATGCCTGATAGCGTGCATTGCTGATAGACGCGAGCATCCGTCCAGGATTTGCCAGTCCGGGATGCATGAGCACCAGATGACCCTGGTCATCTCTGCAATAATCAAAATCAGCCATCAGATACCGATAGAGCATCTGCATTCCTGATTCATCTATTTGTGACAGAATCCTTGCACTCAGATTAGTAATCGCCGGTTCAGCGTAAAGCATCCCATGGAGATATACCATGCTGTGCAAAGTTGCCGACAGGGCATAAAGCCTGGTTCTGCCTTCCTGGTATCCATCCGCAGAAAACAGTGCGAGCATTGGCTTCAGAAGAACGTCAGCGAGCCGAAGAAAGAGTTGCCCTTCTTCACGTATTTCTATACTGCACCAAAGTCTCTTCAGCAGTGAATCAGCCGGGACGGTTTCATCATCAGAAAACAGCGGCGATGCACCTGCAAACAGCAACAGGCGTTTCAGAAGGTTTTCCTCACGTTCGGTGATCAGAGTCAGTTCTACAGGCAAGCGCTTTTTGACCCTTGAGCGAAGAGTTTGCAGGGTCGGCCAGTCACTGCCACCTGATTCGATAAAATCATACGAATACCTGTATGCTTCCATCCAATGGCGTGAAGAATCACGGCCGAATATGCTAAGCCCGTTCGCATCTGTAAGCCGTTGTTTCAGGTGCTCTGTTTCAGTTTCCCTGATTTTGCTCATCGTATAATCCGTTAATTCCGTATTCCGATGATCGTCGAGCAATCGTTCCAATTCAGTTTCCTTTCAATTTATCCTCAAATTCTGATTCGGTCAAAACGGGTACACCAAGCTTCTTTGCCTTATCCAGCTTGCTACCAGCTTTATCACCAGCAACCACGAAAGCAGTTTTTTTGCTGACGGAGGAAGCTGCAGTTCCGCCCTGATCTCTGATAATCTGTTCAATTTCGGATCGCGTGTATTTTTCCAGCACACCTGTCACGACGATCGTCATCCCGCTGAAAACACCTGCGATCGGTTTTTCGATTGGCTGCAGCTGTACACCTGCTTCAAGCAGGCGATTTACCATCTCCGTATTCTCAGGATAGCTGAAAAACGCTATTATGCTTTCCGCAATGATCTCACCTATATCATCGACCTGTGCAAGTGTCTCACTGTCAGCCGATCTGAGTCTGTCCAGAGTTTCGAATCGGATCGCAAGGTCACGGGCTGTTCGCTTGCCAACGTTCGGGATCCCAATAGCGAGCAGAAACCTGTCCAGCGGACAATGCTTGCTGTTTTCAAGTGCCTGGAGCAGATTTTCAGTCTTTTTTTCTCCAAATCCTTTAAGCGCGTTCATTTTGTCCGGCGTCAACCTGTAAAGATCCGCCGGATCTCTTACACCAAGCTCATCATAAAACAAATCTGCTGTTTTTTCAGAGAAAGTGTCAATATCCATACCATCCCGCGAGGCGAAATGCTTCAGGCGCATCACAGCNNCAGCCGGTGCGGTTCAGGCAGAACAGATTCGCGCCGCGTTCCACGAGTACTGCTCCGCACGCAGGGCATACTGCAGGTTTACTGATCGGCATACCCTGTTCAGTCTCATCAACACAACCTGTAATCTCTGGGATAACGTCATTTGATCGCCTGATCCAGACCCGGGTACCCAGGCTGAGCTTTTTGCGCAGGATATCACCCCAGTTATTAAGTGTAGCTTTACGTACCGTGACGCCTGCAAAATCAACCGGCTCAACATGTGCAAGAGGCGTAAGTTTCCCGCTGCGGCCAAGTTCCCATGTCACTTTCCTTATTACCGTCGTGTTCTCTTCGGCTGCGAATTTATATGCTACCGCCCAGCGGGGAAACTTTTCTGTATACCCTAGTGCTTGTCGTGTCGCTTGTTCCCGTATTTTGATGACTGCGCCGTCGATGAGGAAGTCAAGTCCATCGCGCTGTGTCTCAATCTGGCTGATTGCCTCTTCGACGCCTTCGCGGCTGTCTGCCTGTGAAAAATACGGACTTGTCGGGAAACCCTGAGAACGAAGGAAATCGATCATTCCTTCCTGTGTCTCATAAGGCGGATCCGTGATGGTTCCAACCTGATAGAAAAAAGCGCTCAGGTGCCGCGAAGCAGTAACAGCCGGGTTCAGGTTGCGCAGAGCACCGGCAGCTGCGTTTCGCGCATTTTTCAGCGGCTCTTCTGCTGTTCTATTGTACTTTTCAAGTTCAGAGAGACGCATGATGCACTCTCCCTGTACTTCGATCAATCCCGTCCACGGAATTCGCAGAGGAACTCCGGCTACGGTTTTTGCCTGTGGCAGAACTGCTTCACCGGTAATACCGTCACCACGGGTAGCAGCTTCAACCAGCAGACCATTTTCATAAGTTAGGTTCAGCGTCAGGCCGTCAAATTTATACTCTATACCGTATGTCATCGGCGGCAGTGTTCCTGCAGAATCATGCATTCGCTTAACACGCTCAAACCACTCGTCAAGCTCTTCGAAGGACTGAACTTTATCCATGCTCCACAGCCGGTTCAGATGGCGGTGCGGTACAAACTCACTGAGCGGCTCCCCGCCAACCCGTTGCGTCGGAGAATCAGGCAGGACTTTTCCGGCGTCTTTTTCCATCTGAAGCAGCTGATCATACAGCTTGTCATATTCTACATCAGACATAATTGGATTATCGAGTGTATAATATGCCCTTGCCGCTTCATTCAGGAGATTTACCAGGGATTGCATCTCATCATTATTTGGCATGTCTTACTCCTCAATTTTGTATATGGGGGCAATAGCAAGTGAAAACTCCTTTTGACCATAACTAATGAATTCAATCCGTATTCTCGCGTCTGTTCCCGTCTTTTCTACGGATATGACCGTGCCTTCGCCAAACTTTCGATGCATGACACGATCTCCCGGCTGATACATTTTCATCAATGCGCTTCCGGAAAGCCCGGCCGCGGATGAAGGCACAAAGCCTTTTGATACACCGGGAATATTCAGTTGATGCATTCCCGATGTGGTGAAGCTGCTTCGCAGCGTTTCCCGGTTATGCGGTCTTTGCATCGGTTCTTCCGTCCTGAAATGCTCCCTTGAGGCAGCCCATACGTCATCTATCAATCGCTTTGGGATTTCTTCAATGAATCTTGAAGGATGATTATAGCTAATCTGATTGAAAATTGTACGCTGACGCGCCAGAGAAAGGAAAAGCTGCTGTTTCGCTCTGGTTATTCCAACATAAGCAAGTCGGCGTTCCTCTTCCAGTCGGTCATCTTCGCTGACTGCGCGATAACTTGGAAAAATATTTTCCTCCATGCCGGCCATGAACACTGCTTCATATTCCAACCCTTTGGCACTGTGCAGCGTCATCAGCGTAACAAACTGCGGCACCTCTTCCTGGCGGTCAAGATCAGTAATCAGCGCTACATTTTCCAAAAATCCTTGTAGTGTGCGATCTTCATCTTCAGCATGCACCGTGTATTCACGCGCCGCACCCATAAATTCCATCAGGTTTTCCCGGCGTGTTGCATAAGCATCGTCAGTCTCCTTGTCCTGTTGTTTAATGAGTCCGCTTTCAGTAATCACAGTTTCAATGTATTCATCAAGCGGAAGAGTGTCCTGCCGGCTCATCAGACTAAAGATCATATTCAGAAATCCCTGTATGCTTTTTATTGCACGCGAAGCCAGCTTGTCAGACGGGGAGGAAAGCACGCTGAACAGCGGAACTTCCTCCTGCTGCGCCTGTTCCTCCAGTTGGCTTACTGTCGTGTCGCCGATCGAACGCCGTGGTGTATTGATGATGCGCTTCAGCGAAACAGAATCGGAAGGATTCGTGATTACGCGCAGGTAAGCCAGCACATCTTTGATCTCGCGCCGATCATAGAAACGTGTGCCGCCGTAAACACGGTATGGAATATTTGCTTTGACCAGCATTTCTTCAAGAACGCGGCTCTGTGCGTGCAAACGATAAAGGACTGCTATTTCTGAATATGGCACTTCCTTATTCCTGAGAAGCCTGATCTGATTGCAAATCCATGCAGCTTCTTCGCGTTCATCTCCCGCTGTATACAGCTTGATCTTGTTTCCCTGGCCGTTTTCAGTCCAAAGTACCTTTTCCTTGCGTCCTTCGTTATGTGCAATCACCTGATTCGCAGCATCAAGGATCGTAGATGTCGAACGATAATTCTGTTCGAGTTTTA
>DBWO01000035.1:31549-41920 GCA_002309055.1 Ruminococcaceae bacterium UBA1236 | reverse complement strand
TTCAAATTCAAGGATATTGCGGATATCTGCACCTCGCCATCCGTAAATGGACTGATCATCATCGCCGACAACACAGATCTGCTGGCTTTCAGCTGTCAGCAGCCGAACGATCTGATACTGTGCCATGTTCGTATCCTGGTACTCATCCACATGAACATACCTGAATTTGTTCTGGTAGTACTGCAGTACGGGCGGATGGTCCATCAGCAGCTGCAGCGTCTGCATCAGCAGGTCATCAAAATCAAGCGCATTATTATCCTTTAGCGTCTGCTGATATCGTACATAAACATCATGTATTTTCTGATCGCGGTATCTCTTTTCCGAATGTCCGAACCATTCGTCCGGCGTCATGAGTTTATTCTTGCTGTCACTGATCACATTTCGTGCATCTCGAGGCGACAGTGTTTTTTCATCAATATTCAGTTGTTTCAGCCAGTCTTTGATGACCCTCAGCTGATCGTCCTCATCATAGATCGTAAAGCTGCGCTGATATCCAAGTTTTTCAATATCCTTCCTCAGGATACGCACACATACAGAATGGAATGTGCCAATCCACATATCTTCTGCTTTTTCAGCTCCGATCAAGGCACCAATCCGTGCTCTCATCTGTTTGGCGGCTTTATTGGTAAAGGTTAGTGCCAGGATTTGCCAGGCAGGAACACCATGGTCCAGCAGATTAGCGATACGATAAGTAAGCGTACGTGTTTTACCGCTGCCAGCAATAGCGAGGATCAGCAGTGGACCATCCAGATATTCAGCAGCTTTACGTTGTTTTTCATTTAATGCTGTCAGATCCATCCTGTCCCCCAAGCTTACGTCATAATAAGATAAAGCGTCTGCCAGGGCGTGGCTGTCGAACCTGATCCGCAGACGCTTCCAGTCTTATTAATATTATACCATCAATGCACTGTGTCCGCAATATTCAGAGCCTGATTATCAGCATTTTCAGGTAAAGGGTAATCCTGCAAATAATGTACGTATCCCTGCAGTGACTGCGCCTTTTTCCGAAGGACTGAGGAACGGCGGTCAACATAGATTTCACATTTATACCGACCGTTTTTAGCTTCCTGGATCAGGTTGACCGCAGCGGAATTGCCATCAAATACCAGCAGCTGAGATTCTTTGCGCTTAAACACTTCATATGCAAAGCTCTTGTACAGACCAAGACCAGATGACTCGATAGACAGACTGACGGTTGCCTTGCTTCGTCTGATGCGCTGGATCTCCGTTTTTGACAGCATTGTAGGTACTATCGCATGAATTGGAAATCTGCCCTGATTACGTTCGACAAGATAAGCTTCATAACCTGTTAAGCGATGGCCAATAACAAAGACAACTTTCTCCGGGTCTGCCCCATCAAGCAGCCGGTCAATAAAGGCCTTGCCCTGCGATGTGGGACGTGTCTGATGCAAACTGTTATTAAAACTGCCTCCTGCGATAATAATGGGAAGTCTTCCATTTGGCATGGCGCCCATGCATTCTTTCAGGGCATCAGCTGATGAGCACCGGGCATCAGCTTCAAACATAATACTTTCGGGTTTTCCTTCGGCTTTCAGTATATCTGAGTAGTAATCCCCGATCTGCTGACCGGCATTCAACTTTTTTTTGAATTCGGCCGTTTTACGTGCAAACGCTGATATGCCGCAGGAACTTGCATACCTGTCCGCGTCACGCATGCTTAACAGTTCGTCATAGCTCAGATCCAGAAGCTTTTCCAGCGAGAGTTCTTCATCTATTGAATCCGTTCCATACAGCGCTGCGCCATCAGTTCCCTGAACGCAGCGTACACCCGCCTGGATATAGGTTTTTAATGGGTGCCGGTCAAGACGGCTCAGGTTGTTCAGGCGGACATTTGAGGTAATCTGGAATTCTAGAATGGCGCCGCTTGCTTTCAGATCATGCAGCAATTTCTCTCCTTTAGCGCTTTGAAGATTGCATGTATACAAACCATGCCCTATACGCAGCTGCGGCATTTTCTGCCCCGGAGCCAGCGCTTCCTGAACACATCTCAGACTGTTGGCGACATTATCCCTCAGACTGTCGTTTTCGCCTGCATGGATTCGTATGACAAAATCAGGTTCCTGCTTTGTCAGACGGACCAGCTCAGTGATGACCGGCCTTAGTTCCATGATATCATTTATTTCTTCACCGACAATATCAGCTCCTGCAATATATGGATCATGTGCGATCGCACGGATCACCCGCAGGTTTTCAGCCAGATAATCGCTCGGCGTCACCTGGTCTTTAATAATTGTCAGCGGAATACGTCTGATGCCTGCAAGGAAACGTATCATTACTCCGGTTTCTTCTGTTACGGCAGGCATGACACGATGAATCTGCTGTAACAGTCCGGCCGCTTCTTCCGCTTTTGTCAGGCTCGTATCTGTGATTTCAACATAATGTATACCGTTAGCAGCATACTGACGGGCAATCCAGAGCAACTTATCCTCAAAAAGTGTGTTGTTTCGAAAAACAGGATGGTTGCTGTCCTCCTTCATCCTGCGCAGGGCGGAAACGACAGTCTCATTGGGGATCTGATCCAGACCATCCAGCAGGATCGGATGAATATCAGCTTTTCCCTTTGTCATCACGTAACGATAAAGATATGTCTTTTCAAGATTGGCAAAAACCGCCTGTCCGTCTTTGGGTACGGACAGTGACGTAGAAATTCGGTCCAGATTATATGAAGCGTCCGTCAGGTTGAAAAGAATCAAATCCGCAAGATTGATGAAGGTATTATCATCGATACGCCGCTCAAGGTATTTTCCGGTCAACGGTGAACCGACAAACCTGCGTGATACCGTTTCGCGCTGTTCAGTCAGCTTGTCCAATTGTTCACGGGAGCATCGAAGAGAAAGCTTTTTGATATAATACAGCGGATACCGAAGCTGGTGCCATATACCGAGGGCAACCAGTATTTCCGGATCAAGGTTACCATTCATATGCGTATGCAGGTCAGTCTCAAACTTGCAGTCGCTCCTGATATATGTTTTTACAATCGTCTTTGCGGCCGACAGACGGTAATCCTTCGTCTGGCTCATGAGCGTTTTGGAAATGGCCGGTATGGAAGCTTTCATTTCTATCCTGCCGTCAGGAAAAATGTTTGCAACCTTTGTGTTTCCAAGCCTGAAAATAAAGAGTTTATGGTTATATCCATCCACATAGCAGGGAATGGTACCTGTTATGATTTTCAGCCCGTCTTCTGAATAGCCGATCGGCAGATCGCATAGTTTTGCAAGGTTGGTGATCAGATTTCCTGTATGATGATGCGGCGTCCGCAGAGTATAGTGCATCGTATCTTCCCGCAGTTCAAGATCGACCACAATATCCTTTTCCTTATCGAGATAAAACCGCCCGAAAGTACCCATGCCGCCTCCGTTCTGTCCAGACGCGTTATTGCGCTTGTTCAGATGTTACCAGAAATACAGTATAAAATCAATAACTCTGACCCACACTTTTTTATGAATGTTCAAAAAAACAGTAGCGCTAATGAAAAAGCTGTGATATAATCAGGTGTCCGGGAAGAAACGGATGGGGTTGAATCAACCCCAATAGCAGCTGAAAGGATCAGTCCCTATGAAAACAAGGGCGGAAAAAATCATTGAACTGGCAAAGCTGGGACTCAATGAAGCCATTTATCTGACAAAGCCCTCTAACATCTTTTACGTTTCCGGTTACGGCGGAGAAGGAGCAGCCCTGATCGGGCATGGCTTCTGTGCTATTGTAACTGACTTCCGCTATACCGAACAGGTGACACGCGAAGCACCCGCTTTTGATGTGCTTGAAATCAGGACGGGGCAGCGACATGCTGCGCTGGCTAAAGAGTATCTTTCGGATCATGGAATCAATACGGTCCGTTTTGAAGCGGATGACGTCACGGTAGCCGATTTTGAAAAAATGAAATCGGATATGGACGGAATCAGTCTGGTTCCCCTCAATGGTGAAACGGAACAGGTTCGCCGCGTCAAAGAGCCTTCTGAACTCGCACTGATCCGTGAAGCATGTGACATATCCTGCAAGGCGCTCGATCATATCCTGCCAATGATCAAAGAAGGCATCAGTGAAACGGATATCCGAATTGCTCTGGAATTCGAAATGCTCAGACTCGGAGCTGATGGCCTTGCGTTCAATACTATTGTCGCTTCAGGAGAAAACGGATCGCTTTGCCACGCTGTACCTGGCCCCAGGAAACTCCGCAAAGGCGATTTTATTACTATGGATTTCGGCGCCAAAAAAGGCGGTTACTGCGCGGATATGACGCGTACAGTCGCCCTGGGTGATCCCGGAGAAGAGCTGCGCAGGATTTACGGTATTGTCCTTAAGGCACAGCAGGAATCCCAGGACGCTCTGCACGCCGGCCTTATTGCAAGTTCAGTGGATGCAATTGCCCGTGACATCATCAAGGATGCCGGATACGGCAGCTATTTCGGACATGGTCTCGGACACAGCGTCGGTATCGACATCCATGAAAACCCACGGCTTTCCCCTACCTGTAACGATATTCTAACAGAAAACACAACGATGACGGTTGAACCCGGCATTTATGTTCCGGGAATCGGCGGTGTGCGCATCGAAAACACTTGCGTGATCGGTGCAGATGCGTCTGAAACCCTGGTATACTTTACGAAGGATCTGCTGATCCTCTGATCGGCTGCCTTATATAAATTTCAACAACTGAAACGGAGGAATCCAGTATGATTACCGCAGGTGATTTCAAAAAAGGCATTACCATCGAATGGGAAGGCGGCGTGTGGAACATTGTTGACTTCCAGCACGTAAAGCCCGGCAAGGGCGCTGCTTTCGTCCGCACCAAAATCAAGAACGTCATGACCGGTGCTGTCATTGAGCGCACTTTCAACCCTACTGACAAGATGCCGCGTGCGATCATCGATACCAAGGAAATGCAGTACCTTTACAATGATGGCGATCTGTACTACTTCATGGATCCTGAAACTTACGAGCAGGAACCCCTCAGCAAGGATGCTGTGGAAGACGCCGTCAAGTATGTCAAGGAAAACATGAACGTCACCATCCGCTACTTCAAAGGCAAGGCCTTCTCTGTCGAAGCGCCCAACTTTGTAGATCTCGAGGTCACTCAGACCGAACCCGGATTCAAGGGAGATACCGCTTCCAATACCTACAAGCCTGCCACCGTGGAAACCGGATATGAACTGATGGTCCCGCTGTTCATCAACATCGGCGATGTCATCAAGATTGATACCCGCAATGGCGAATATCTCAGCAGAGCCTGAGGAAAGGACGAATTATGAGCGAACTGACTGATCGCGTCGCGTTTCTTCGCGGACTCGCTGAGGGCCTGCAGCTGGATGACAGCAAGCCCGAATCCAAGCTCATTCTGAAAATGCTCGATGTCATGGATGAAATAGCCAAGGATAATGACGACCTGCATAAAGCGCTTGATGAGCTCAACGAGTACATGGAAAGCATTGATGAAGATCTTTCTGACATGGAAGAGGACATCTATGGCGATATGAGCGACGAAGAAGATGATGACGAGGACGGAGACGAGGACGACGAGGAAAGCGAAGATGACCGCACCGTCGAATACGCCTGCCCCTATTGCGGTGAAGTCATGGTCTTCGACGTTGAGCGATTCGATTTCGACGAAGATTATCTCTGCCCCAATTGCCACAAACCTCTCTTTCCTGAAGATGCCGAAGAAGAGGAAGACAGTGAGGATGACGAAGAGTGATCTCGTATAAAACAGCGGGGCTGAGCCCCGCTGTTTTTATGACAGGAGATATAACATGTTTACCGACATGCATAACCATTTTGTGTACGGTGTGGACGACGGATGTGCAGACAGCGACGCTATGCTGAAACTGCTCAGGGCGCTTCACGAGGACGGTATTACAACAGTTATTGCAACCTCGCATATCACACCCGGACAGCGTCATTTTTCTTTGGATGACTATCAGGCACACTTTGAAGAAGCAAAGGCACTTGTTGAGCATGAAAACCTGCAGATGCAGCTGTATACCGGGCATGAGATCCTCTATACTGATGCTGCCTCGAGGTATCTGCGGGAAGGCAAGGCAATGACTCTCGCAAACAGCGAATATGCACTGATAGAGTTCATGCCGGGTGAGAAATACGAACGTTTGTGTGAAGCAGCCCAAAAAATACGCAACGCCGGTTATTACCCTGTATTTGCGCATATTGAGCGTTATGCGTGTCTTTCAGATATTCGTAAAATTGAAGAACTGGCCGATCGTTATGGCGTAAGAATGCAAGTCAACTGCAGTCTTTTTGTCCGCAAGCAGGGACTGTTCCGCAGGCATTGGATCAAAACGGTTATGAAAAATGAACTGATTGATTATGTATCAACTGATACGCATGATATGCCGGGACGCGAACCAATGATGAAGAAGTGTTACGATGTCCTGATCCATGAGTATGGACAAACTGCCGCTGATGCACTGACACACAAAAACGCGCAGGATTTCTTCAGTTGATACTCTTTCTTATCAGTCTGTTTCTTCCGAAACGATCCTTAACAGCAGTGTCTCTCCCATTTTCATGGAAACATCAACAAAGCTTTCATTTCCCGGCAATGTCTGGCCTGTCATTTCATTGACAAGGACACCTTTGCCGGGAATATGTATGCGCTTTATGCCATCCGTCGCAGCATGAACTGCAATATGTGTCCGACTGGCATATACAATATCGTTTTCACATGTATACAGCTGCCCGCCCGCAGCATTGAGCAGTTCACGAATTCGACCGGGTTCAGGCACTGACACGGTATCAACATAAACTGAGTAATCCGGATACCTTCGAAGAAGCGCTTGTGGACCGAGTTCGTCCGATTCCATGATGACGTCACCGGGTAACGCCTTCCATCGCTGTACGGGCACCAGCATATCAGGCGTCGTTTGTGATCCGGCTTTGGTGCTGAAATATAGTGCCTCGTCATTCTGGGCTTTCTTCTGACCGGCCGTAATCTTCCTGACAGGTCTTTCGCTCTGCGGATACTTCTCTAACCCGACACCGGTTGCCGATTCGCAGATAACCGGCCCCAGGAACGATAATACGCGTCCTTCTGATTTCCATGAAGAAAGTGCATTCAGTCTGTCTTCGGTCCAATCACAAGCTGATGAAAAAATCGCCATGCGGAATTGGGCGGGATCTAGATTGATCAGATCATCCAGCATATACATCCTGTATGGAGCGCCGACAAAACCCATAGCTTTCCACAGCTGATGATTCTGAAGCGATGCAAGAGCCCCTGTTGGTTTGATACGTGTAAATAAGGCATCATCCATGAACAGGGCAATCTCACCGGCATTGGGGCTTCCTCCCGACAGTGCGTGCTGACGATAGATATCGAAGGCTTTTTTCTGGAATACCATCAGGCGTTCATCGTGATACCATCCGCCCCACATATCAAACCACCAGAAGCCGTTGCCATTTATGAGCTGACGGCTGAAAGACTTCCGTATCATGGCAATTGACTGCTCTTTGCTCTCGAGCGGATGCCATATTGGCGCGTTCATAACTCCCTCGGGGTCATATTCGGGAGCGGCATCACCTAAAAGGCGCGTGAGATAAGTGCGGATATCGCACTCCTGCATACAGAGCTTGCCGTGAAACCGCACAGAAGCAGCGGGATACATCTCCGTCCAGTCATAATCATTGTTACGAAGGCCGATATAGGAATTCGGCGAGCAGATGAAATCAATATTATCGCAGGCGAGCACGGTTTTGAGAGCGTGAGCGCCCTGAAGGGACGAGGTTACCTCAAGCGAATAGCCGTAAAATGTGCCGACTACAACATTGCCGCCGGTTGCCTCTTTGGCAACAGACGAGAGGTAGCAGATGGTGTCGGCTACCGAATAAGATGAAAACTCAAGAAACGCGGTGAGATGCTCATTTTTGTGATAAGTGCCCTTACCGTTTAAGAGTGACAAATCCGGTAGCCCGGAAAAGCCGCATCCGGGATAATACTTTTCGAGATAAGCGTTGAATTCATCAACTGCATTTTCACAGCAGCCGGCATTCATATCAAAATAAAACCACTCTTCCGTGTTGCCGCCGGCAATCTGATAGCCGACTATGTGTGAGGCATAAGGGCTCGAATTGACATAATCGATAAGCTGACGGAGCATATCCGCGGCAGTCTCCCTGAATTCAAGTGAACAGAGAAGCTCGCGCTTGCCGGTGCCGTCAAGGCAGTCGGGGTTTTCCTCAATCCACCACAGGGGCATAGAGAGGTTGACGCGCGGGAAAATGTAAGCATCCGGGCAGGCGGAAAGAATTCTGCCGACAGATTCATCGAGCGATGAAAAATCGGGTTCGCCCTTAACATCAAAAATGCCGCCGTGAAATGGCGTCAGGCCTTCGGTGACACTTATCCACCTGCCGGCAAAAAGTACCGGCACGGAAAAAAGAATGTAACCCGCATTTGCAAACTGCGAATAATTGTTATACTCCTCAAGGTAGGTCATATATGCCGCCGCGGGAAACGGCTCGCCATTTACAAACAGTGTCGGCACGCCGCCGCAGTCTTCAACCGAGGAATAAACGCCTGTGTACTTTTCCATATTTCTCTCCGCTTTCTCATAATGCGATTCAAACTCTGCCCTCTTCCCAGGCCGGTAGAAATTAACCGCCAGAGAAAATGAGGTTATAAGCGCCAGAAAAAAGCTGATAATTCTGTTAATCATAGTTATTCTCTTTCTTTCATTCGTCGGTCAACAGCAACAGTAAACAGCTATTACAAAGCGGATTCACTTATCAATCTGAGGAGATTGAGGCTGCGGAGGATGAGGAGGACTGGGCGTCGAGCACGGCGTCAATTGCCATTACAATGCCAAGCACGATGATTTCATTTTTCGGGTCTTCGATATCAATTTCAAAAACGTCGCCCCAGGAAAGCCACTGCTTGTGAATGGTGGCAATAACAGTCTCTCCCTGTGTAACTCTGTAATCGTGACCGGTGAAATTGCCGTCTACCTGCCAGTCGGGGCCTTCAATCCTGAAGTTGTGCTTGAGAGGATTGAATTTACCTACAACGGCGGCAATCTGCTCGCCGTCTACCTCTACGAAAAAGCGCGGCATAAAGGAGGCAAGCTTCTGCTTGATGAAGGCGACTTCATTGCCGTCAAGGTCGGTTATCGTGATTTTTTTGCCTAAGGAAATAACCTTGCCCTCGAACAGATACTTATCACTGCCGTTTTCATCCATTATTGAACCCTTGCCTTTAAGTGAAAACACTTTCTGTTTAAAATAAAGCTTCATAAAATCTCCTTACATTAACGTTATCTTGAAACACTGTGGCATTTCACTGCCGGAGCTTTTTTTGACTTTAATACTGAGCCCGTCGTGATTGCAGACGAAGAACTCCACCTCACCGCCGAGCAGTTCAACATCCTTTATACAGATGCCGCATCTATCGGTATGGAAGGATTTTATAAGTGCGTTTTCCGACGGCTTCATCTGGAAGGCGTAAATAACTCCGGCTTTGTATGTAAAACGAAAATCGCGCTCCGTATAAGCGACATCACCCTCGGAAAACATTCCTGATGAAGCCTGATTTTCGCCCTCTTTATAGAATTTATACGGCGTTGTGTCGTATATACCCTCGCCGTTAACATTAAGCCATTCGCCGATACCGGAGAGCACCGAGGTTTCCTCTGCGGTAAATGTGCCGTCGGATTTCGGGCCGATATTCAGAAGGAGCATACCGTTTTTTGATACAACATCGATTAGCGTTTCAACGCATTCGCGGGCGGATTTAAAGCTGTTGTCCTTTCTGTAACCCCAGGATTGTTTTCCGATAGCGGTATCGGTTTGCCAGGGATAAGGGAATATATCTCCCAACGCGCCGCGCTCAATATCGAGAGTAGCGACACCGAGAGGATAGGCGTTGTGCTTGAAGTCGATTGTCACCTCTTCGCCCCACTCATCGGCGCGGTTATAATAGTAAGCCGCAATCTTTTTGAGATACGGCTTGAAGGATTCGTTCTGAATCCACCAGTCAAAATAGAGGATTCCGGGGCGATACTTATCCACAAGCTCGCAAGTGCGCACCATCCAGTCCTCAAGCCATTCACGGCTCGCGCCGATTTCATCAACGGTGTCACAGGTTGCGGTCATTGAAAAACCGAGTTTATCATCATAAAAAGCGGGAGCGTAAAAATCAAAATCGGGGCTGTCGGGATTAACGTCGCTGTCGAAGGTCCTGCCCATATTGAGGAAGAAAAAGTGCTCGGCGCGGTGAGTTGAAGCGCAGAAAACGAGGCCCTGCTTTTCACACTCCGCTTTGATTTCACCGGCGATATCACGGTGCGGCCCCATATTCACGGCATTCCAGCGGTTAAACTCCGTGTCATACATAGCGAAACCGTC
>DBWO01000035.1:9005-31536 GCA_002309055.1 Ruminococcaceae bacterium UBA1236 | reverse complement strand
TGGTGCTCGCATACGGGCATCACAAATTTCGCGCCCGCTTTTCTGAAGGTTTCAACCCATTTTTCAGCACTGAAATTTTCGCCCCTGAACATAGGCACAAAATCCTTGTAGCCGAAATCCTTATGTCTGCCGTAGGTTTTGATATGGTGCTCATACTCGGGCTGTGTTTCAATATACATATTTCGCGGGTACCACTCGTTGCCAAAGGCGGGCACAGAATAGACACCCCAATGGATGAATATGCCGAATTTTCCCCTGTAATACCAATCCGGCGTTTTACGGCCCGAGAGAGACTGCCAGTTGTCTTTGTACTTTCCGTTTGCGATAACGGAATCAATTTTATCAAGATATTCTTTAACGGTCATTGTTTTCTCCGTGTGTTATTCTTTGTCTGATTCTTCGTCTGATTCTTCGAGCGACTCTCTGTACTGCTCAAGAAGGCTGTAAATACCGTCCTCGGAAAGCACTCCGCGCGGAAGGTCCTCGGGCAGAAGACCGGTTTCATCGGCGGCAAAGTCAAACTTCCAATCTTCACCTGTATAATATGCGTCAAGCTCGTTTATAAGCCGGGCGAGAGTATCGGGGTCGGAGCCGTCTGCCATAAGGCGCTGCGCCTCAAGCATCTTATTCTCATACATTTCAATACGCGCAGTCTGCTCGGGCGATGCCGCGCCCGCTTTTCTCAGGCGTCTTAGCTTTGCTTCCGTCTTACGCTTCACTGCGGCACCTTCCGCCTCAATACGGTCGGCCTCAAGTTTTTCATCGAGGCGTTTTCTGGCGTTTTTATAATCTGCCGTGAATGAGTCGATATCCGCATATACTTCGCTCAGAAGTATATGCCTTTCCGCCCAGATATACGGCTTCATAACTTTACCGTAATTGTTGCGCTCTCTGTTTGCCGCTTTTATTAAACCTCGTTTTTCCCTGCGCTGCTCCGCGGTGTCTTCGGGCAGGTCAAAAAGTTTTTCATATTCTTCTGCGCTGAACTCGCGCACTTCCTTTTCGGGATGCTTCGCAATCATCCGGCGGGCGCGTTTGATTGCGCGGGCATTGTTGATGGCATCGCTTTTGAGCGTGCGCTCCTCTTTGCTCTGCACTTCGGGGAGCTTATAGGCAAGAAGTTCATAGTCGGTTTCGCCGTCATCATCCTTCATAAGGCGGCAGAACTCTGTCAGTTTAACGCCGAAGTCGGTTGTATATCTTTTGAGCTCCCGATTCAGGAATCCCGCGATTTCAATTTCTTCATTACGGACGCTTATCTCTTTATTCACGGCTTTGACCTGTGCGCGGGTCATTCCCGACGCTTTTACTTTTATCTTTTCCTGTGTTTCAAGTTCTATATATTCGTTCATTTTTGCGAGGCCTTCGCACGCCTCACAGTAAACATCATCCTGCATTAAGCCCGCATCACGGTCCTCTGCCGCGCTTCTCAGGCGCACAACACGCACAACCGCTTTCTGGTCCGTTTCGGAAAGGTCGTAGAAGAACCAGGGTAAAATGTCGATAACCGCTCCGACAAGGGAGATGACAAGCAGTTTATCGAGCAATGTGTAAAGAACATTGCCGCTGTTATAAGAACCGTCCTCCCTGTAAACATTGAGAACGGAATAATCGGTGCCGTCAAAACCGTTTCGCTTGTAAACCCACGGCACAAACAGATTTGTAACCGCGCCGACGGCGCCGCCGACATAGGTATCTACCACGCCGAAAGAGCCGTCTATACGCTCGCCGCTGATATACTGCTGATAATCCCTGATATCGGATTCCATGGCTCTGTCAACAACTTCGGTTGTCTCCCAGAATCTGTTAAGGAAATAGAAAATAAAAATCCAGAAGAGATTGTGCTTACCTTTGTATGTAAGAGCAAGACCGAGAGTGATGAATACCTGCAGAATGTTCTTTGTGAGTTTGAAGCCTTTTTTGCCGAGCCTGTTTATGAGCCAGGGTGAAGCGAGCATTGCCCACATCGAAGAGTTGTAGGAGAGCGTATCCATAATACCGTAGGTGGTCATGGAGCCGACTTTGCCGTAATAGAAGAGCCACTGCATAAGTACATTTTTGCTGTCTTCCATAAAATTGTTCCAGTTGTCGGAGCATTTAATCCAGAAAAGCTTATTCTTTGAAACAGCTTTGAGTGCGTCTGCAAGCCCGATTTTGGTGACTCTCGATTTCGGCACAACGATACGTTCCTGCACACCGTAGTATGCAGTTAAGCTCATTGCAACGCCTATAACGATAAACACGGGATAAATCATACGGTAAGTTTTGATGTTATAGAGGTCGCCGTTTGCAAAAACATCGCTGAGCACGGGGATAAGAAGGCCCGTGAGACTCGGTGCAAAATTATGAACAAGCGAAGAGACAGTCATAATACGCACGCGCTCCTGAGAATTCGGAGAAATAACAAAAACAAGGTTGCTGACACCGGTTGAATACCAGCCCTGCACATAGCCCTGAATCTGACCGATCAGGAAAAGAGAGATAACCATAGGGATATATCCCATCTTTTCATAGGGAAAAAACAGAGCGAAAAGCGAGAGAATACCGGAGGGCACTGCAAGCTTTACAAAGACGCGGTATTTGCCGTCACGTGATCGCAGGTTATCAATAATATAGGCATTGAGCGGCGCTAAAGCGTAGCCGATAGCGGTGCAGATATAGCCGAAAATGAGCAAATCCTTGTGCGTCATATGCAAAGTCATGGCGGTAAAAGGATTGTTGACCGCAAAAGCTATGCCGAACACGGTTGCAAGACGCATGCCGAGCCAGCCGACCGAAAGCATAAGATACTCTCTGTAGGCAACGCTGTCACCTGAAGCAGGCACCCGCCAATAGGCAAAGATATCAAGAATCCGGCCCTTTACATTTTCTATCATGACTTGTCCTCCGTTTTCACTTTTTCTCTTCCGCTTATAATTATAAACCAGCTGCGGCGGTAAAATCAAGAAAAAGAAACTGTTCTGATAAGATAAAAACGGCAGCCCGTTATTCGCGGGCGACCGTTTTGCTTCTTTTAATAGCCGAAATAAGTTTCGCAATAAGAATAAAGAGCTTTGTAATACTGTATCTCGCTTATCGGGTCAAGCAGAAGTCCGTGACCCGAGAGCGGGAAGAAGATATATTCATAGGGTGTGCCGTTATTCTCAAAAGTCTTCTGAATTGAATCCCTGTTGCCTTTTCCTACAAGGATATCGTTGCCTGCGTATGCAAAAATTGAAGGCATTGTCTTTTCGTTTACAAATGCCACGGGTGAAACGGAATCGGCAATTCTCTCCGCCTCTCCGCTCTCAACCATTTCGTCGGTTATTTTAACGCCTGAAAGCATTGAAGCGAGCGAATAGCTGCCCCATACATCCGCGCCCATATCGGAGGGACCTACCCTGTTTGCGGTAAAGGCAAGCTCAATGGAGGAATCCTGCGGCCTTGAGTAGCTGTAAAGCATTGAGAGATGGCCGCCCGCTGAATATCCGGATGTAGCGAGCTTTGTGATATTGAGTTTATGCTCATCGGAAAAAGACTTTATGGCATCAATGCACTTGTCAATTTCATCAATCATTGTGAAGGCCGTCACTTCGCCGAAAACTTCATCCGAATAAAGCGAATAGCTCATTGTGGCGGTGATATAGCCCTTCATTGCGAGTTTTTTGCAATGGGGTGCCATATCCTCTTTTTCGCCGCCCTGCCAGGAGCCGCCGTGGATGTAAAGAATACATCCGTTATGATCGTTTTCATAAGCGGTTTCGGGCACGTAAATTGTAACAAGGTCTCTTTCGGCTTCGCCGTAGCGGATGTTTTCATATACCTCGTATTTATCGCCGACAAGGCCGAAAACAGAGGTGAAAGCAAGAATTAACGAAAGCCACATTGCGAGCATAGTCTGCATATTTCTCTCTCCTTTTTATTGTAAGTTTATCTTATTTGATTTCTTCCGCTATCTCCATAAGGCCCGTTGTTACGGCAGACGCGACGTGATCGCCCAGGGAGATAAGCTCCTGATAGTGATCGTCAACTATACCGAGCGAGTAATCGTTATCAGGCACGATATAGCCGATTGCGTCGTTGCAAAGGCCGAAGCAGATTGTATCGTCGCCGAATATCTCTCTGATGCTCGGAAGGCCGTAATCCTCGCCTTTGAAGGAGCCCTCAGCGGTGAGTGAGCCGCCGCCGTACATAATATCCTGAACAAGTTCGCCGGGTACCATCGCGATTTTAACATCGCCCATTTCACAGTAGCCGACCTCAGAGAACATATAGTAATCCGAAAGACCTTCCTTATAAACCTGATAGCAGGTTAAGTCAATCTTGCCGACGAGCTTCATGAGAGGATTGTTAACGGGGAGCTTAACTTCTCTGATTTTTATGTTGAGAACCGGCTCGAGCGCTCTTTCGGTTACGGGAGTCCAATCCTCAAACCAGAGGGTATATCCGTCGTTGCCTTCGGATTCTTTTCTGATTGTTTCCCAGTCCGCCTTTGCGGAGATTTCGTCATAGGTGCTTGTAAGGTTGAGCGCGATATTGCCCATCTCGGTGCCGTATCTCACCGCCTGTTCATACCTTCTGTCCATGGGAACATCGTCGTTTGTAAGGCCTCTGCCGTAATAGATGCCGGCAATCGCGCCGTTTACAAACATAAAGTTGTAGCCGCTGCCTTCTATTGTTTTGCCCATATAATAGACATAGTCGCCGGAAAGCTGTCTGCCGTTATCCTGCTTGTCGCTTGTGGCAAGGCCTACAACATCGGGATGAGCGGCGATATTGACAAGCATAGTGGGCTTAACGCTGCTGTCATCGGGTGTGAAGACAAACCTTGACATATCGGAGCAGAGGCTTGTGCAGGACTTTCTGTTTTTGTTGTTGAAATAATCGGGGTTGAGAGTTTTGACAGCGTAGGTCATTGAGCCTTCGCTCATATCCGTTGCCGCCTTTTTGATGGTTTCAGCCATAACGTGACAAGCCCAGTCAAGCCACTCGGTGTTTACGCCTCTCTCAAGCTTTGCGCCGGGAATATAAGACTTGAAAATGTTGCCGAGCACCTTCTTGAAGGTGTTCGTCCAGAGGCCCTGAGTGTCGATACAGCTGTGGCAGTGAGTTGAGGAGATATTGATGGCGTTGAAATCAATGCCGGTGTTCATATCTTCAACATACTGTCTCACGGTCTTTATATCGCCGTTGCAGAAGCCGATACAGTCAACATTGGCAAAAACGGTAACGCCTCTGCCGCTGCCGTCCGAAACTGCGATACACCTGATCTGCATATCGTCAATGACTTCTTCGATTTTATTGTTCATACCGTTATCGAGAGTCAGGAAACCGCCGAGATAATACTCGGTGCCTTTTTCAAGAATATCATCGGGCACAAGGGACGCCTTTGCATAGCCGAGAGACCATTTTGCTCCTTCGGAGGGCTCTGCGAGCATATCTTCGGTGCCTTCATAGAAATTTTCCGTTGTTTTTTCACTGAGCTTTTTAACTTTTGAGCTCTCGGGCACAACGGCGCAGATGCCGCCGAGGAGGCCCTTAATGATGCCGCCGAGCATACTTACGCCGACATGGGTGAGCGTGTCGCCTATATCGCCCGCGGCGGATGCGCCGACCGCCGAAAATCCACCCATAATAAGCGATACGGCAAGAATTACACTGATTGCTTTAAGACCGAGCTTTTTCATAAACAATCCCCGTTTCCGCCCCGTAAACCGGGGCAAATGATTATTTTACTTTTCAATTTTACCACTTAAGCAACCGGTAGTAAAGTGCAATTTATCAAAATAAAGAAAAAATCCCGTCAAAAATGAAAATATTTTATTGAATATTTTAGCGCATAAATATTGAAAAAAGTTTCAGGTTTTAGTATAATTGTTCAAATAAGACAGCGGAGGTGGAGCACGGTGAAGCGTATAGCCGCAATTCACGATATTTCCGGCGTCGGCAAATGCTCACTGACCGCCGCCATTCCCATTATATCGGCGCTCGGCATTGAGGTGAATCCCGTGCCTACGGCGATTCTCTCAACTCATACAGGCGACATAAAGGGTTACACCTTCCGTGACCTCACAGATGAAATACTCCCTATATGCCGCCACTGGACAGAGCTGGGCATTTACCCTGACACGATTTATTCCGGCTATCTCGGCTCAAGGATGCAGATTGAAGCCGTGAAGAAAATAATCGATATGTTCTCTGAGGGCGGCAGAAATCCGTTTGTTGCGGTTGACCCCGCAATGGCGGACTCGGGCATTCTTTACAAAGGTTTTGACAGCGACTTTCCCGGTATGATGGCCGCGCTCTGCGAAAAAGCGGACATAATTGTGCCGAACATCACCGAGGCCTGCCTTATGACGGGCACGCGTTACCTTGAGGAATACGGCAGGGAATATATCGAAGATCTGACGGATAAACTTGAGATAATTACCGGAAAATATGTTGTTATAACAGGCGTCTCCTTTGAAGAAGGGAAAACGGGATGCTTTGTTTCCGACAAAACCCGCCGCGAATACTTTTTCACCGAAAAATATCCGGGCACATATTACGGCACGGGCGATATTTTCGCGAGCGTGCTGACGGGCCTTATGACAAAAGGCAAAAGTTGCTTTGACTCCGCGCAAACGGCACTTAAATTCACGGCGGATTCAATAGCGGACACTTACCGCAGCAAAACCGACCCGCGCTTCGGCGTGGCGTTTGAAAAATATCTGCCGCAGTTAACTCAATTACAGGAGGATTTGCAATGAGCTATGCCGACACCGTATTTATCAACACCTGCAAGGACATTCTCGAAAACGGTATTTATGACAACGATATCGAGGTAAGACCCCGCTGGGAGGACGGCACGCCCGCGCACACAGTCAAAAAATTCGGCGTGGTTAACCGCTATGACCTGAGCAAGGAATTCCCGATGCTCACTCTGCGCAAAACCTTCCTCAAGAGCGCTGTTGACGAGCTGCTCTGGATATGGCAGAAAAAATCCAATAATATTCACGACCTCTCAAGCCACGTGTGGGATTCCTGGGCGGATGAAAACGGCTCGATAGGCAAGGCGTACGGATATCAGCTAGGCGTTAAGCACCACTACCCCGAGGGCGATATGGACCAGGTGGACAAAGTGCTTTACGACCTGAAACACAACCCCGGCAGCAGAAGAATACTGACAAACATTTATGTGCATCAGGATCTGAGCGAAATGGCGCTTTACCCCTGCGCATACAGCATGACATTCAATGTAACGGGCGGCAAGCTCAACGCGATACTCAACCAGAGAAGCCAGGATATGCTTGCGGCAAACATCTGGAATGTGGCGCAGTATTCGGCTCTTGTGTGCATGATTGCTCAGGTAACGGGCTTTGAGCCGGGCGAATTCGTTCACGTTATCGCCGACGCTCATATTTACGACAGACACATCCCCATCGTAAAAGAGCTGATTGAGAAAACACCTTACGACGCTCCGAAAATAACACTCGATAAGAGCGTTACCGATTTTTACGATTTCACAAAGGACAGTTTCACGATAGAGGACTACAAATACCACGAGTTTACCGCAAAGATACCCGTTGCGGTCTGAGAGGTGACAATCGATGAAAACAATAGTATGCGTTGACAGGGAATGGGGCATAGGCAGTGCAAACGAACTGCTTTACAGCATTCCCGAAGACATGAAATACTTCAGGGAAAAAACTCTTGATAACGTTGTTGTTATGGGTCTCGCCACTCTCAAATCCTTCCCCGGCGAAAACCCGCTCAAGCGCAGAGTGAACATCGTGCTCTGCGATGACCCGGCCTTTGAAAAAGAGGGCGTTACAATCTGCGCAAGCATTGACGAGGTGCTTGAGACGGTGAAGCAATACGACACCGATTCCGTTTTCATCATCGGCGGCGCTTCCGTTTACGCTCAGATGCTGCCCTACTGCGATACGGCATACATAACAAAAGTTGACTGCGCAAGACCCGCAGACAAATACTTCCCCAATCTTGATGAAATGCCCGAGTGGGAATGCGTTTACGAGGGCGAAGAAAAAGAATACGGGGAGCTGAAATTCAGGTTTACCGAGTACAAAAAAACATCCGACATAAAGGAGTGAAAAAATATGGCAACCTACTGTAAAGAACCTTCAAGAACATTCAGTGAGTATCTGCTGATTCCGGGCTACACTTCAAAGGAATGCATCCCCGCGAATGTGAGCCTGAGAACCCCTCTTGTAAAATACAGGAAGGGCGAAGAGGAATGCCCCATAATGCTCAACATTCCCCTTTCATCGGCAATTATGCAGTCCGTTTCAAACGACACTCTCGCAATCGCGCTCGCTAAAGAGGGCGGCATCTCATTCATCTACGGCTCACAGTCCATTGAGGACGAGGCCGCGATGGTGGCAAGGGTAAAGAGCTACAAGGCGGGCTTTGTTGTGTCCGACTCAAACCTCAAGGCGGACTCCACACTCAAAGATGTGCTTGAGCTCATTGAAAAAACCGGCCACAGCACCATGGCTGTAACCGAGGACGGAAAGCCCAACGGCAAGCTCATCGGCGTTGTAACCGGCAGAGATTACAGAGTGAGCCGCATGAGCGAGGGCACAAAAGTGGCAGACTTTATGACTCCGCTTGACAAGCTCATCGTAGCCGGTGAATCCACCACCCTCAAAGAGGCAAACGACATTATCTGGGACCATAAGCTCAATTCACTCCCCATAGTTGATAAAAACGGCAATCTGCTCTATTTCGTTTTCAGAAAGGACTATGCCCAGCACAAGGAAAACCCGCAGGAACTTCTTGATGCAAACAAGAGCTATATCGTGGGCGCGGGCATAAACACCCTCGACTACGAAAAAAGAGTGCCCGCCCTTGTTGAGGCAGGCGCGGACGTGCTTTGCATAGATTCATCCGAGGGCTACACCTGCTGGCAGGAGCAGACCCTGAAATTCATAAGAGAAAAATACGGCGACAGCGTCAAGGTCGGCGCGGGCAACGTGGTTGACAGAGAGGGCTTCATGTTCCTCGCAAAAGCAGGCGCGGACTTTGTGAAGGTCGGTATAGGCGGCGGCTCAATCTGCATCACCCGTGAAACAAAGGGCATAGGCAGAGGCCAGGCGACAGCCCTTATTGAGGTTGCCGCGGCAAGAGACGAATATTTCAAAGAGACAGGTATCTATGTGCCCGTTTGCTCGGACGGCGGCATAGTGCACGATTATCATATGACTCTTGCTCTTGCGATGGGCGCCGATTTCCTTATGCTCGGCAGATATTTCGCGAGATTTGACGAGAGCCCGACACCGCTTACAATGGTTAACGGCGTTTACGTCAAAGAGTACTGGGGCGAGGGCTCAAACAGAGCGAGAAACTGGCAGAGATACGACCTCGGCGGTAAGGCTAAGCTCTCATTTGAAGAGGGCGTTGACTCCTATGTTACCTACGCGGGCCCGCTCGGCGACAATGTTGCAAAGAGCCTTTATAAAGTTAAATCCACAATGTGCAACTGCGGCGTTATCAACATCCCCGACCTTCAGCAAAACGCGAAGCTTACCGTTGTTTCGGCAACGAGCATCGTTGAGGGCGGATATCACGACGTTATGCTGAAATCCACCGCAACACCCGGCAGATAAAACCGGATAACTCATTAAAGCGCAAAACAGGTCACGCAAGATCGCGTGACCTGTTCTTTATTTCTTATGCAAATCGTTATAGTCGTAAAACATTTCGTCGAGGAGTTTGTTATATTCCGCGGGTTTGCCTAACGCTGCTTTAATCATCGGCAGTGTGTTTTTAATCATAAGGCGGAAGTAGAGCCAGTCATCGCCGGCATCATCATATTTGCGTGTGGAATTGATAAGATGATTATATTTCAGCACGCCGTATTTTCTGCCCTGCTTTTTCCCGAGGGCCTTAATCATTTTTACGGTTGCGACATCCTCCATGGCGCGCTTATCTGCAAAACCGCCTATGCTGTCAAATGTGGATTTTTCCGCCCAGATTATGCCGGCGTAAAGCCCGGTGAGGGCAAAACCAGCCCTGCACATATAATCGTTGAGATACAGCGACAGAGAATATCTTTCAAACCTTATCGGAGCGCCGCCGCCTATGTATTCGCCGCTGTTTATCCTGCCGTAAATCTCGCAGAGAGTGCCCTGTGTCATTCTGTTGTCGCAGTCTATTGTCACTATGATACGGCCCGAAGCGGCCCTAATGCCCGCATTTCTGACAAGAGCTATGCATCTGTCATCATTCATAACTACTTTTGCGCTCATACTTTCGGCAATCGCGGCGGTTCTGTCGGTGCATCTGTTGCACACAACGATTATCTCCGTTTTTCCGTCAAAAGCGCGCGCGGCCTTTTTTATTGATTCAATGCATCTCGCGACATATTTTTCTTCATTATGCGCGGGAATAATCACGGAGATATCATAATCCGAATTCATTTTTTCACCTCAGAGAATTTCAATCCTCTTGCTTTCAATTGCTTTGCTCCACTTGTCGATTTCCGCTCTGTCAAAGTTTACGGGAGGTTTCGCGTAGAGCGATGACGCCGCGCCGCCTTTGATAAGGCCGTTTACAATCGCGAAGAAATACTTCGGGTTTTTCATACCTCTGGCAAACTTGCCCATAAGCACTTTGAAATTCATATTTTTGCCTGCTCCCGAAAGGTCGGAGGACTGAATAACATCATTTTCAAACAGGAAATCAACACCCTGCGAAGGGATGGAGAGAAGGGCGTTTTTGAGCCCCTCATTTTTGGAGGCAAACGCGCCGTATTCAATGTGAAAACGTTTGTTATACTCCCAAAGTACTTCGGCGGTATAACCGGTTCCGGCATTCTTTATGAGCGTTTCGGCAAGAATCCTGCCGGCGTTCAGCGAAAGGTCAATGCCCATACCGTTCATCGGCATTGTCATAAACGCGCTGTCGCCTGCCGCGGCGTAACCGTTCGCAACCATAAGGGTCAGGGGCTTTCGCACCGGAATAATGCCGTACTGCCCGCCGTTTATGATTTCGTCACCTATCCACGGGTGATCCTTTCTGAAAATCGCGAGCTGCTCGTCGATTTTCTCCTGACCGAATTTATCAATCCTGCCGATAAGAATATCAACCGTGTTTTCATTTGTGCAGCACCAGGAGAGGCCCTGCTCACCTTCGTGATAGAGGTAAACCTCAAAAGGAGTTTTCGGCATTTCGGGTGTAAGCTTGTTGAAATATGCCCTCCAGCCGTAAAAGAGGTCTCCCCTCTTTATTTCTTTATCAATACCGAAGGAATCCGGCAGATTCTTTTTTACGGGTGAAAAAGCTCCGGCAGAATCTATGACGATATCCCCGGTGAATTCACCCAGCGCTGTTGCAACGCCTTTAACGCCGGTTTCTTCGCAGACGGGCGAAAGAATCTCGGTGTCAAACAGAATTTTTGCGCCTTTTTCTTCTGCGTTTTCGATGAGCATATCGAGAAGGGGCTTACGCCACATCACTTTCTGCCTGGTGGTTTCATCATAAAATATTTCAATCTTCTTGCGCTTTGCGGGGCTTAAAAACGCGCAGTCGCCCCTGTATCGCCAGCTGCCCGCGGGAAAACCGGCTGTATCTTTACCGGTTATTTCAGACAGAAGCGAGAAATCGAATCTGTCTTCCCAGTCGTGCCCCATAGCGGAGCGGGAGTTTTTTTCTATTACGGTTACATCAAAGCCGTTTTCCGCAAGTTTCGCGGCGGCAGCAAGGCCGGCGTGACCCGCGCCCGCGACAATTATTTTTTTCATATTCACTGCCCCTTTCATTATCATTATATGTAATTACGGGGCAAATGTAAAGAAAAAAGAAGCGCAGTACTCACCTGCGCCTCTTCCGGTTTATTTTTTCTTTTTTTAAATGCCGTATTACAGGCTCATAAAATCGCACACAAGCTTACTGTGCTCAACAGGGTCATCTATTGACCTGCCGGCAATAAGGCACGCCTCGGAATAAAGAAGCTTCGCGTATTTTGCGAGGTCGTCGGGGCTGTCGGCATAGACCTTTTTGAGCTTAGCGGCAACGGGATGGTCGATGTTTATGTCAAGCACAACAGTCGCCTTAATCTTGTTGTCACCCGCGCCGGGCATAGCGTTGAGTGTTTTTTCCATATCGAGTGAAATCGCGCCTTCGGATGTAAGGCATACGGGATGGCCGCTGAGCTTGTTTGTAAATCTCACGCTGCTCACGCTGCCGCCGAGCGCTTCCTTCATCTTTTCAAGCACTTCGGAATTATCCTTGTTCGCCTTTTCGATTGCCTCTTTCTCCTCATCGCTGCTCAGGTCAAACTCTTCGTCGCAGATATTGACAAAGGTTTTGCCGCCGTACTCCATAAGAGTTTTGATAACGAATTCATCAACATACTCGGTGAGCATGAGCACCTCGAGGCCCTTGCCCGTTGCAGCCTCATACTGCGGAAGCATCTCGATTTTTTCGAGAGTTTCGCCTGTCGCGTAATAGATGTTCTTATCGTCCTCTTTAAGGCGCTCAACATACTCGGCGAGAGTGGTCTGCTTTTTCTCATAGGATGATGTAAAGATAAGCAGGTCTTTGAGCTCATCCTTATGAAGACCATAAAAATTGTAAACGCCGAATTTAATCTGAACACCGAACGCCTTGAAGAACTGCTCATATTTCTCACGCTCATTTTTGAGCATCTTCTCGAGTTCCGACTTTATCTTTTTCTCAATTGTTTTCGCGATAAGTTTGAGCTGGCTGTCGTGCTGCAGCATTTCACGGCTGATATTGAGAGAAAGGTCCTCCGAGTCGACAAGGCCCTTAACAAAGCTGTAGTAATCGGGCAGAAGGTCGGCGCATTTATCCATAATGAGCACGCCTTTTGAATAGAGCTGAAGACCCTTTTCATAATCCTTGGTGTAGTAATTGAAAGGAGCGTGCGCGGGGATAAAGAGAAGGGATTTATATGTAGCATTGCCCTCAACGCTTGAGTGGATAACCTTGAGGGGATCCTCAAAATCATAGAACTTCTCTTTGTAGAAATTATTGTATTCCTCGTCGGTAACTTCGGACTTTGACTTTTTCCAGATGGGGACGCGGCTGTTGAGCGTTGTGAGCTCGGCAACCTCTTCATACTCATCCTCGGTGCCTTCTTTGAGCACGGTCTTTGTCATCTCCATACGGATGGGATGGCGGATATAATCGGAATACTTCTTAACAAGCGACTGAATGGTGTATTCGTCGAGATACTTGCTGTAATCATCGTCATCGGTATCGGGCTTTAAGTGCATTGTGACAGTGGTGCCGAACGAGGCCTTTTCGCACTCGCCTATTCTGTAACCGTCAACGCCCTCGGACTCCCATCTGTAGGCCTTGTCGGAGCCGTACGCTTTTGAGTCAACGGTGACCTTATCACTTACCATAAACGCGGAGTAAAAGCCGACGCCGAACTGGCCGATGATATCGATATCCTCAGCCTTTTCGTTTTCGTCCTTGAAGGCGAAAGAACCGCTCTTAGCGATTGTGCCGAGATTCTGATCAAGCTCATCCTCAGTCATTCCGATGCCGTTATCGGAAACGGTGATGGTTCTGTTTTCTTTATCTATGGCGATATCAATCACAAAATCGTCCGCCCCGAGGCCGACGGATGTGTCGGTAAGCGACTTGAAATAGAGCTTATCGAGCGCGTCGGAGGAGTTTGAGATAATCTCTCTGAGAAATATTTCCTTGTGCGTGTAGATAGAGTTAATCATCAGGTCCATAAGCCTTTTGGACTCTGATTTGAAATGCTTTTTCTTCATTTATGTCACCTTCCGTGCGGGGCAGATACAGGCACCCCGGTAAATTCAACAATGAAATTATACCCCCGTGCGCAATACTTTATGTGTATATAATATGAACAAATCGTGAATTTTAGCACTCTCGCCCCTTTAGTGCTAAAAGCGCTGAAATCTATTCATATAATATTTATAGTTTGATTATTTACAATTTTTCAATATAAGTGTATAATTTTCCCGATAAGGGGGTTAACAGATGAAAAGAATCATGGAATACATAGATTCTGCTTTCGAGGGTGTTCCCGAAAGCGAAGTCCTATATAAATACAAGCAAAAACTTGTTGCCGAGCTTACCGAAAGGGCAAATGAACTCACCCACTCCGGCCTCGACGATGAGAACGTTATCTATGACCTTATTGTAAGCGAGCACCCCGACCTCAAGGGCGAATACAAAGAGCTCCTGAATGAAATCAAAGCGAAGAAAAGGAAGAAAACAACCTTTATTCTCAGGATAATCGGCTCCGTGATTTACGCTATGGTGACAGTGCTCATTTACCTTGGCATCAGCTTTGTTACCGGCGCGTGGGGACGCACATGGGTATTCCTTGTAAGCGCGGTGCTCGTATATGTATCATACATCATTTTTCTCATTGTGGGTATGCTCACAAAACGGCGCAGTATGTTTCACCCGCTCTCGCGTATACTGCTCGCTGTCAACGTCAACATTTACACTCTTATTGTATTCCTCGTGCTGTTTGTTGTATTCGGCATTAAAGGAGCGTGGCTCACCTTCGTTTTCGGCGTGCTCGCTATGATGACTGTTGACGGCATTTACGCCGAGAAGGCGGCGGAGAGATTCGCGATATTCTTCCACATAGGCTACATTATGCCCGCCGCGGCGATGATTTACATAATTCTCTCCTCACTGCACATTGTGCCCTGGCACCCGGGATGGATAATGATACCCGCCTCACTTGTGATTATTTTCGCCGTGATTATGGTGAGAATCGCTATTCACAACAAACATACGGAGCTTGAAGAAACGGAGGACGACAGCGAATGGAACGAAAACTGAATGCCGAACTCTGGGACAAAATGCACTATCTCTTCCGCGACTTTAACGACAGAATGGTGCACGTTGAGCTCGAATACGATTACGAAATAGATATAAACGCTCTCAAAACTGTGCTTATCTGCTTTTTTGAGAAAGCGCCTGTTTTCCACTCATCCTTTACCGATAACCATATAAAGCCATACTGGACGGTAAACCGCTACAACATTGACGATGTACTTACCGTTAAAGAAATAAACGAGGAAGACAGAGCAAAAGAGGTTGATGAATTCCTCACCCAGTACATTCCTCCAGAAGCCCCTCTTCAGATGAAGGTGTGCGTTTTCAGATACGGCGGCAAAAACACACTCTGCATTGTTGAAAACCACATGTGCATGGACGGCGGCGATTTCAAATACTTTATGAAAGCGCTGTGCAGCAACTATAACGGCTATCTCAAGGACGGCGTAAGCCCGCTTGATTTAAGGCAGGGCTCGCGCTCATACAAGACTGTTTACAAAGACCTTTCAAAGACCGACAAGAAGGCGGCGGAAAGCCTTTACAAAAACATCAACAAGAAAGACGACCACAGGTTTCCTTTTACAAAGAGCTCGGATGAGGACAAATCCTTCATCGCGCGCAAGGTTATTTCACCCGAAAAGTTTGTTAAAATCAGAACGGAGGGCAAGAAATACGGCGCGACTATCAACGATATGCTTATGGCGGCTTATTTCTACAGCCTCTATGAGCTCGCGGGCTTTGACGAGAGCGAGAGCGTGAGCATCTCGTGCGCCATTGACTTAAGGCGCCATATAAAGGACACCAACAACATGGGCGTCACAAACCACACGGCGTGGATGCAGTGCAAAATACCCGAGCTCGGAAGAGACATATTTGAGACACTGCAATACGCCATAAGGAGCGCCAACCAATTCAAGCAGGACAAATATATGGGCCTTTACGGCCTTCCCCTGCTCTCGCTCGGCTATAAGATTATGCCTCACGCGGCGAGCGAGGAAATAATCAAAATCGGTTACTCAAATCCGCTTATCGCGATGAGCAACATAGGCATTCTTGAAGTTGACAAGCTTGCCCTTGACGGTCACGAACCGGTAAGAGGGTTTATGAGCGGCGCCGTGAAATACAAGCCTTACGTGCTTCTCTCGGCAACATCTATGAGAAACGAGCTCACGCTTTCAATGTGTGTCAGAGGCAATGACGAGGACAAAAAGATTGTTTCTGATTTCTTTGACCTTATGGAAAAGAATATTGACATTCTCATAGGCGAAAGCGGAGAAACAAAAGCGGAATAAACAAGCATCTAACGGAGGGGTTAAAATGAACACTCTTAAAACAATTCAGACTCTTGCGCGAATCGGCAGGGTAGCATCCAGAATCATTTTCATATGCTGTATCGTGGGCGCATGTGTGTGCGTTGTGGGCTTATCGGGCAGCGCGATACTCGGCGAAAATGGATTTGTGCTCGGCGGAGTTTCAATACAGTCCGGAATAGTCAGGGACGCAAACGAGTCGCTTCCCGAGATGTATGCGAAACTTGCACAGGGAATACTCTACTGTGTGGGCGAGGCAATCCTCTGCAAAATAGCGGAAAAGTATTTCAGAAACGAGCTTGAGGCCGGCACACCTTTCACCCTTGAAGGCGCGAATGAACTGAAGAAGCTCGGAATATACGCGATTATTATTCCTATGGTGATGAATATTATCTGCGCGGCAGGCATCGCCGTTGCCGTGCGCTACTTCCCCGAAATCAAGCCTTTTGAAGCGGACCCGCTTGTCAGCGCGGGAATAGGCGTTATGATGATTGTGATGTCGTTTCTGTGCAAGCACGCGGCTGAAATTCACGGCGAAAGCGTGCCTGTTGAAACCGGAGAAGAAAAAATCGGCGACGAATAAAAAACACAAATATAAAACCGCAGGGCTTTGATACCCTGCGGTTTTTGTTTATTTACGGTATTATTCAAACTTTCCGAGATACTCAGGCAGATAAGCAATCATATCCGTGACGAGCATACCGCGCTTTGAAGTTTTTGCGGCGAGCCTGTCGGCGCAGTCGCCGTGCATAAAGACTGCGGCGCACGCGGCATCAAACGGGTTCATTCCCTGCGCGATCAAAGAAACGAGCATACCTGCGAGTAGGTCTCCGCTGCCGCCCTTTGAAAGGCCGTTATTGCCCGTGCGGTTTACATAAACACGCCTGCCGCCTTCATCGCAGACAACGGTATTTGCCCCTTTCAGCACAACCGTGCAGTTATACTCCTTTGCAAATTCCCTTGCGCTTTCCGCAGATGATGAAACTATCTCATCAACTGTTTTACCTGTCAGCCTGCTCATTTCGCCTGGGTGGGGCGTGATAACAAAAGGCGCTTTGATTTCACGCAAAACCGAAGGATCAGCGCTGACTGCGTTCAATGCGTCGGCGTCAATAACAAGAGGGATTTCCGCTTGCCTCAGGAAACTTTTAACGAAATCCGCCGTATCGTCACAGAGACCCAGGCCGCATCCTATAAGAGCCGAGCTTGCCTTTTTTAAAGCATCTGTCAGCTCCGGCAGAGAATCCGGCGAAAACATACCGCTTTTATCCCCGCCGCACGGCAGAAGAAGCGCCTCTGTCAGTTTTACGGCAAGGGCGGAATAGGCGCTTTGGGGAAAAGCCGCTGTAACAAGCCCCGCGCCTGTCCTGAGAGCGCCGCTGACGCTCATATAAGCCGCGCCCGGCATTTTATAACTGCCGCAAACGCACAGGGCGTGACCGAAGGTTCCCTTGTTTGAATCAGCTTTTCTTTCGGGCAGAAGGGATCTGATATCGTCAATGTCAAGCGTAAAAATATCCGAGTCATAGTCGCTGTCAATTATGCCTAAATCCGCGACTCTGACTTTGCCGCACACGGAATTATACGGCTTCGTGATATGAACGGGCTTAAAAGCGGAAATCGCAATTGTCATATCCGCTTCAAAAACTTCACCCTGTATTTCACAGGTGTCGCAGTTAACACCCGAGGGCACATCAACCGCAATAACCGTTTTGCAGCTTGAATTCACGGCTTTGGCGGCATCCGCGAGAAAACCGGGAAGAGAGCCTCTGAAGCCCGTGCCGAAAAGCGCGTCAATAATTATATCCGCCTCGGAAATAAGTTCCTTCAAGGCGTTAATATCACCCGTGCAATCGCAGATTACGGCGCAGGTCTTTTGAAGCAACAGATAATTCGCAAGCTGATCGCCTTCCGACGGCCCGGAACAAAGCAGGGCGGCCTTTACATCGGCGCCTTTTTCCTGCAAAACGCGGGCAATCACAAAGCCGTCGCCGCCGTTTTTGCCTTTGCCGCACAGAACAAGCGCTTTAACGTTCCCCCGCCCGCAGTATTCATCATATATAATCTTCGCGCAGGCGTTTCCGGCTCTTTCCATAAGCTCAGGGAAATCAACGCCCCTGCTTACCGCGTTTTTCTCCGCGGCGTACATCTGTGAGCTTGTAACAATGTTTGTCATATTAAACCTTCTGTCTTAATAAACACCGGCTTACCTTCCGCGCAAACCGGTGTTTAAGTTTAAGTTATATTATTTCTCTCATCATACCGTGGTTAAGCTGCGGGAAATAAGAGGCAAATCGGTATTCGGGGAAGCGGTCAAACTCGATTTTGATAAGAGGCATACCGATAATCGGGTCGGGATTTTCGGAAGGCAGGTTTTTGAGAATGATTCTGTCTCCCTTCTTTTCAAAGTCAATCGGGGTGCCGTCCATAAAGGAGATTGACACGGGCTTTGTCAGGAAACCGCCGATACCCATTTCGCCGTTTACGGGGTGCCAGATTTTATTCCACATATAAACGGTATTTCCCTTTGTGCTCGGGCGTGATACGCCGTTAGCCTGATTCTGATTACCGTGTGTTTTCACAAGCTTGCCGTAAACCGCTTCGCCGTTTACCTCAAGCCACTGACCGACTCTTTCGAGCGGCTCCACGGCGTCCGAGGGAATTGAGCCGTCGGGTCTAGGGCCGACATTGAGAAGCAGATTGCCGCCTCTTTCGCAGCAGGTCTGAAGCATTGAGGCAATTCTCTGTGCGCTGTAGCAGTAAGGCAGGGTCTGGGTTTCGTCAAGATAGCCCCAGCTGATGCCGTTAAATGTCATACAGGCTTCCCAGTCTCTGTCTTCGGCGTCAATACGCTCCTCGGGTGTGCCGAAGTCCTCGTCAAGCTTGCTTCTGTCATTGATAATTATATGAGGCTGAATTGAGCGGAGATACTGATTGCGCTCAAGGGAATCCCAGCCCTCCCAGCTTTCCATCGGCCTTGAAACATCATACCAGAGAATGTCGATTTTGCCGTACTGAGTGAGGAGCTCCTCATTGAGGGCTTTGATATACTGAGTGAATCTCGCTCTCGCCGCGGTATCAAAAGCGCAAATACCGCCGTCCGGATGATGCCAGTCCATAAGCGAGGTGTAGAAGCCAATTTTAAGGCCGAATTCACGGCAGGCCTCGACGAATTCCTTGACTATGTCGCGGTGAGGGCCGTAGTTTACGGAATTATAGGGGTTAACCTTGGAATCCCAGAGTGAAAAGCCCTCGTGATGGCGGGTGGTCAGCACCATATATTTGCAGCCTGCCTTTTTTGCCAGAGCCGCCCATTCACGGCAGCAGCCCTCTTTGGGGGCAAAGGTATCGGCGAGCTTTTCGTACTCTTTTACGGGGATATTTTCGCAGGCCATAACCCACTCGTTTCTTCCAAGCTGGGAATAGAGGCCGTAGTGGATGAACATACCGAATCGGGCCTCACGCCACCATGCCATTCTTTCGTCTCTTGTGCGGGCGATTTCACGCTCATATTCAACTAATGAAAGCATATATTATTCCTCAACTTTCTTTTCTGAAGCTTCGCGCCTCGCCTGAAGCTCCTTGGATATCATTTCTTTCTTTTCACCGTATATATCATACTTGAAGATGGGTATAGCCGAGAGCAGGGCAAGAATGCCGGGCATCGCGGTGTAGGCGAAGAATATCATTTCCTTGGTTTTCGGCAAGAAAACAACTCCGTTTGCAAGTTCTTCTTTTACACTCGTGATTGTCTCATAATAACCTGACTTGGTCACGATAACGAGAGCGAGCGCCGTACCAAGCGCAAGGCAAACCTTGATGGTGAGTGAAAGAAGGGCGTAAACGGGACCCTCTTTTCTTTCGCCTGTCTTATATTCATAGTAATCAACACAATCCGCCGTCATAATCATAGGCATAAGTGTTACGGCGCTGAACTGAAGGCCGATAAGGAAGAGGAAAACATACATCACAATTTGGTTGTCGGTCATATACTTATAAACCAAAAATGCCGCCATAGAAACAACAAAGCCGTAAATTGAAAGGGCAAGATATGTGACCTTCTCGCCGAGTTTTTTGATGAGCACCGGGGTTATTGCCATTGAAATCATTGAACCGATTGCGGTTGTGATGCCGAGGATGATAACAAGATTCTGGCTGCCGATAAGGGCATATGCCGCCTGAACCTGAATACCCATCGCCATCTGACGGCCGAAACCGAGAAAATAGGAGATGATAACGAGCAGAAGGGGCTTGTTACCTTTGATTGCCGCAATCATATCCTTAAATCCGTTATTCTCACCCGCAACATAAGGAACTCTCTCTTTGCTCCACAAAACGATAAGAGCCATAAGCAGACAGCCGGCAGCGGCGGTCGCTATAGCGGACCATAAAAACTCACTCGCTATCATCGGGGAATCTGTTTCCCCTTTCTTGACAAGCACCTTTGAGCCGCCCTTGATGATAAGGCAGATAACGGGCACAATAACAGCGCAAGCAGCAAAGCCTATCTGTTTTGCAGTATTCGCTATCGAAACCACATTCGTTCTCTCTGTGGCATTGGGGGTGAGCACGCTCGCGATACCCTGTGTGGGAACATCGGCGAGAGTCATACCCAGGCACCAGATAAGTACGGTGAAAAAGATATAGACATAAAGCTTGTTGCCGGCAACATCATAGTGGAGGCCGGGAATATCAAAGAAAATAATCGCTGTAAACACAAGCAGGATGGGAATCGAAACAAGAATAAACGGCTTGAATTTGCCGAGTTTACTCTTTGTACCTTCAATCTTTTTACCCACTATCGGGTCAAATATTGCCGACGCGATTTTTGCGAAAAGAACGATGAAACTCACAACAAGGACATCTGCCATCATAACCTTGCCGTAAAAATCCGCCTGATAGGAATTGAGCAGGCCCACTATCGCCTGAAAGCCGAAAAGGCCGAGCGAATAGCCGAGCACTTCTTTGAATTTCATATATTTCTGCATAAATTTCCTCCTCCGGAATTATTGTTTACTGTTCGGGTGTTTCGTCTTCGGGCGACTCTTCGGATTCTTCACTTGTAATCTCTTCAACCGGGCCGCTCTTTTTTCTGAAAATTATGAGCTTTGAGAAAATGTAATTGAGTACTATTATCACAACGCCCACGGCAATTTTTGCCGCCATACCCTCAACATTGAAAATGCGCATATCGAGGCCCGCCTTGATGAGAAGCGTGGGCAGAAACATTTCCATAAGGCCTGTCAGAATCCTTGCCGCAACAAAAGTGAAGAATTCTTTGATTAGCACGCCCGGCGCAAAGCTCCTGCTCTCAAAAACAAAAATCTTGTTTGTAACGAAGGCAAAGAGAATTGCCGCGACCCAGGCGACCGAGTTGCAGAGCGTTACTCTGCCCGGCATATTACGGATTAAAAGAGTGTATATCACAAAATTGACTGCGGTGGTGCACACACCGAAAAACAGATATGTGATGATTTCGCGGGTCACAACCTTGTCTATGATTTTGCCGATAAAGCCGTCTTTTTTGAATATTCTGAAAAGCAAATTGCGAAGTTTTTCAATCATAGGATATACCGTCCGATAATGAGAATTAACCGAATACATTTTATTATATTACCGCGATAAAGTCAATAACTATAAAACATCATACAACAAATACTTGCAATTTTTTCCGTATATGATAAAATAGTGCCTATGGATGATAACAACAAGCAAAAAAAGCGGATATGCCTGACAGATGAAATCAGAGGCTTTGCCGTGCTGATGATGGTGCTTTACCATTGCTACTTTGTAATGGGCGATTTTTTCGGCATTGAAACCGGCTCGCGGCTGTACTCGTTTTTCGCACCCGCCGAGCCTTTTTTCGCAGGCCTTTTCATAATCATCTGCGGTATGTCCTGCACGCTTTCGAGGAGCAATCTGAAGAGGGGCCTCAAGGCGCTTGCCGCCGCTCTCGCGTTCACACTCGTTACGGCTGTCATACTCCCCCGCTTCGGCATTGACGGCGCGCAGGTGTGGTTTGGCATACTTCACTTTCTCGCGTGTTCAATTCTCTTTTACGCGCTCGCCGGAAAGCTGCTTGACAGAATACCTCCCCGCACGGGGCTTATCATATGCGCTGTGCTTTTCATCTTTTTCAGAAACATCGAAAAAGGCAGGCTCGGTTTTTTCGGACCTCTTGTTTTTCCTTTGCCCGAAAAGCTGCATTCCGTGCGTTTCCTTGTTCCTTTCGGAATCTACCCCGCGGATTATTACGCGGCTGATTCCTTCCCCCTTCTGCCCTTCATCTTTGTATTTCTCGCGGGTGTGTGTCTCGGGCGATTTTTCAAAGAGCAGGGCTACCCCGAATGGGCTTACAAAAAGCGAGTTCCGTTTCTTGATTTTATCGGCACCCACGCATTTATCATTTACATACTGCATATTCCCGTAACGGCACTTTTAAT
>DBWO01000035.1:0-8990 GCA_002309055.1 Ruminococcaceae bacterium UBA1236 | reverse complement strand
ATAAAACTGTTCTGACAGGAGAGATAACTATGAGCGAAAACTGTAACGGCAACTGCTCTGAATGCGCCGCGAATTGTGAAGACAGGCAGCAGGATATGCATATCCCTGCCGGCGCTTTCAGCAGCATCAAAAAGGTTATAGGCGTTGTAAGCGGAAAGGGCGGCGTAGGCAAATCGCTTGTCACCTCGCTTCTCGCCGGCGCAATGCAGGCAAAGGGCAACGCCTGCGCCATTCTTGACGCGGATGTTACCGGCCCTTCAATACCGAAATCCTTCGGCATAAATGAAAAAGCTCAGGCGGATGAAACTGGTCTTCTGCCTGCAGAAAGCAAAACAGGCATCAAAATTATGAGCGTAAACCTTCTGCTCGACACCGAGGACTCCCCCGTTGTGTGGAGAGGCCCTGTCATAAGCGGAGTGATACAGCAATTCTGGAAGGATGTCGCCTGGGGCGANNTATATGTTTGTGGATATGCCTCCCGGCACCGGCGATGTGCCCCTGACGGTTTTTCAGAGTTTACCGCTTGACGGGATAATCGTGGTGACTACCCCGCAGGACCTTGTTACCATGATAGTGAAGAAAGCTTACAATATGGCTAAGCTTATGAATATCCCGGTAATCGGCATAATTGAAAATATGAGCTACGCAATATGCCCCGACTGCGGCAAAGAGATAAAAATATTCGGTGAAAGCAAAGCGGACGAGGTGGCAAAAGAGCTCGGCGTGCCCGTGCTTGCGAAGCTGCCGATAAACCCCGCTGTTGCCGCTTTGGTTGACAAGGGCGCAGTTGAACTCGCAGGTGACAAAAATCTTGAAGAAGCGATACAGGCGCTTGAAAGGATATAAAAATGATTGATGTAAAATTTTTGAGAGAAAACCCCGAAATCGTCAAGCAGAATATCAGAAACAAGTTTCAGGACAGCAAGCTCCCTCTTGTGGACGAAGTGATTGAACTTGACGCTAAGCTCAGAGCCGCAAAAACCGAAGCTGACTCCCTTAGGGCAAACAGAAACAAGGTTTCAAAAGAAATCGGCGCTCTTATGGCTCAGGGCAAAAAAGATGAAGCCATGGCCGCGAAGACACAGGTAACGGAATTCTCCGAGAGACTTGCCGAATGCGAGGCGCTTGAGAATGAATACAGTGCAAGAGTTACCGAAATAATGATGCAGATACCCAACATCATCGATCCCTCTGTACCCATCGGCAAGGATGACAGCGAGAATGTTGAGGTCACAAAATACGGCGAGCCCGTTGTGCCGGATTTTGAAATTCCATATCACACCGATATTATGGAACGCTTTAACGGCATAGACCTTGATGCGGCAAGAAGAGTCGCGGGCAACGGCTTCTATTACCTTTGCGGCGACATTGCGCGCCTTCACTCCGCCTGCCTTGCATATGCGAGAGACTTTATGATTGACAGGGGCTTTACTTACTGCGTGCCTCCGTTTATGATCAGAGCCGGCGTTGTTACGGGCGTTATGAGCTTTGCAGAGATGGATGCAATGATGTACAAAATCGAGGGCGAGGATCTCTACCTCATAGGCACAAGCGAGCACTCGATGATAGGCAAATACATTGATACCATTATTGAAGAAGACACCCTGCCCCACACCCTCACCAGCTATTCACCCTGCTTCAGAAAAGAGAAGGGCGCTCACGGCATTGAGGAAAGAGGCGTTTACAGAATTCATCAGTTTGAGAAACAGGAAATGATAGTTGTGTGCAAGCCCGAGGACAGCATGATGTGGTTTGACAAGCTGTGGCAGAACACCGTTGATCTCTTCCGCTCGCTCGATGTCCCCGTAAGGACTCTCGAATGCTGCTCAGGCGACCTTGCGGACCTCAAGGTTAAATCATTTGACGTTGAGGCGTGGTCACCCAGACAGAAGAAGTATTTCGAGGTCGGTTCCTGCTCAAATCTCGGCGACGCCCAGGCAAGAAGGCTCAAAATCAGAGTCAACGGCAAGGACGGAAAATACTATGCCCACACGCTCAACAACACTGTTGTTGCTCCCCCGAGAATGCTCATCGCCCTGCTTGAAAACAACCTCAATGAGGACGGCAGCGTGAACATTCCCGCTGTTTTGAGGCCGTATATGGGCGGAAAAGAAAAGCTTATCCCCGTAAAATAACATCTTATGCCCCGATACGGTTATCCGCATCGGGGTATTTATAATACTTATGGAGAAAGGAAGATTAATTAATGCAGGCGCTTTTGTCACTGTTTGCAAAAAGGCAGATAACCTCATTTCACGAGATGTTTTACGCATTCGGTCTGTTTTTAAAATCACTCTTTTCGCTTGACTTCAAAAGGGCGGCAGCACTGCTGACAGCGGCGTTTCAGCTGCTCGGCGCGTTTGTTTCGGATACTCCGGTCACGCCTTACAAAGACAGCATTGATATGAGCCGTTTTGAGCTCGTGTGGAGCGATGAATTTGACCACGGGTTTGACTCCGAAATCTGGCAGGGCCATTATGTTTACGGCGACAATGACACTCAGCTCAGAGACACCGCCTGGTGGAACAGGGATCAGGTCTCATTCACCGATGACGGATGCCTTAAGATGACCGTTGAATACAAAGAAAGCGGTCCCAAAGGCGCCGGCTATTATTCCTACGGTATGGAAACAAATCCGAACAAGAATTATTCCGGCAGCCACAAGGGATACGAGCAGCTTTACGGCTATTTTGAGATAAGCTGCATACTGCCAAAGGGTCCGGGAATAAACCCCGCTTTCTGGCTCCTGACGGACGGTATGTGGGCAGATGACACCGACGGAGGAGTGAGCGGCGCCGAAGTGGACGTGTTTGAAACCAAAATGGATTATAACGAAAAGAGCAAAGATTTCGGCTCCGTTTTCCACACGATTCATATCGATTCATATGAGGACGCGCACCGCAGTGAAAACCAGGGAAGTTTTTACGCCGACGACCCGTATAACAAATTCAACACATACGGCGTCGAGTGGAACGAAAACGAATACATTTTCTATATTAACGGTGTTGAGACCGCCCGCACAAGCTTCGGCGGAGTATGCGCCGTCCCCCTCTACCTGATTATTTCAATCGGCGTTGACGAAAAAATAGCGCAAAACAACTTCCTCCCGAGCTCGATGATTGTAGATTACGTAAGGTGCTATCAGTATAAATAAAGCTAAAGCAAATCAATCTGTTCAAGAAAAGTTCTGTTATTCATTTTTTGCCTAGTTTTGTCACATTGAATTAAAATTGTTTATAATAATATAAAAATAATTATTGACATTACGGATAATATGTGTATAATATATTTCTGTAATCAACAGAACTTTGGGGAATAGTGTAACGGTAGCACGACAGACTCTGNNNGGTTCGAATCCCTATTCCCCAGCCAATAAAAAGCGCACCTGCAACAGCGGGTGCGTTTTTTATTGGTTTGAACAAGAGGAAAGCTGTCGCGAAGCGACTGAATCCCATATTACGAGCGTAGCGAGTAACAAGGTTCTCCAAAGGACACCGAATCTCTGATTCGGGCTGTACTTTGAGAGGTTCTTATTCCCTGGATAAATTAAGCTCCCGAAACAGCGGGTGCGTTTTTTCTTGCGACAAATAAGATTTTTTGCCTGTATGTAATTATAATTTTTTCATGATAGAATTAAGTATGCGGCAAATACCTTTAAAGGAGACTTTTTATGAAGTACGTAAAAAGCGGTTTGTCACTTATTCTCGCAGTTTTGCTGATGTTTGGCACGCTAGGCGTTATAAGCTACGCGGCAGATGGCGAAACAGATGAAGTGCCCATTTCAAGCGAAGTGACGGTAAAGCTCGTAAACGGAGAAAAAGAAGTGACTGTCGGCTACAAAGAGGCAAAGTCATTTGAATTCAAAGCGGAAAATCTGCCGGACGGCGCTGAAGTTCACGTTTTCCTTAACGGCGAGGACCTGCGCGCGGATACATATCTCAGTGTACCTGACCCGACAGAAAATTACACCGTTCAGGCAAAGGTGATTGACAAGGACGGCAAGGTAATCGCATCGAGCGATTTAATCAAGGTCACCGTTAAAAACGGAATTCTTGATCAGATTATGGATTTCTTCTCAAGCGGTTTCGGCACCATCGGAGACGCAATCGCGGATATTTTCGGCGCGATTTTTATGAGAATATGGATATTTGTACATGACATAATTCCCGAATAGAATAATCATGATTTTACAGCGTTCCCGAGGACGGACATCCGCCGCAGGAGCGCTGTTTTTGTTTCACAATGTTGAAAAACGTTAAAAATGGTGATATGATATGCATCGAAATATAAACCGGAGGAAATAAAAATGAAAAAGATTAAACTCGGCGGAGCACTTCCTGTGCCTGCAGTCGCGATGGGCTGTATGCGCCTTGCGGACGCGAAAGAATCGCCGGATAAAGTGATTGAGACAGCTTTAGGGCTCGGCATGAATTTCTTTGACCACGCGGACATTTACGGCGGCGGAAGATGCGAGGAGTTGTTCGGCGATTATCTCGCCTCTCACCCTTCTCTTCGTGATGAAATCACAATTCAGACTAAATGCGGGATACGAAAGGGCTGTTATGACTTCTCAAAAGAGCATATTATATCCGCTCTCGAAGGCTCGCTCAAGCGGCTTCGTACCGATTATGTTGATGTGCTTCTTCTCCACCGTCCCGACACTCTTATGGAGCCCGAAGAGGTTGCCGAGGCGTTTGACCGCCTTGAACAAAGCGGCAAAGTGCGTATGTTCGGCGTTTCAAACCACAACCCGATGCAGATTGAGCTTCTCAAAACCGCTGTTAAACAGCCGATAGTCGCTGACCAGCTTCAATTTTCAATACCCGAATCGGGGCTTGTGACATCGGGCCTTAATGTAAACATGAAAAATGATGAGTCCGTGATGCATGACGGCAGCGCGCTCGAATATATGCGCGTGAAAGGCATCACCATACAGACCTGGTCACCTTTACAGGGCGGATTTTTCAAGGGCCCGTTTGTCGGCGACAGAGAGAAATACCCCGCGCTCAACGACGCGCTTGACAGCATGGCCGAAAAATACGGCGTCACTCCCCTTTCGATAGCCGCCGCGTGGATACTTCGCCACCCCGCGGATATGCAGGTGATATCCGGCTCGGTTAATCCCGGCAGGATGAAAGAAATCGCTGCCGGTGCGGACATAAACCTCTCACGCGAGGACTGGTACGCAATCTATCTTGCCGCAGACTTCCGCCTGCCGTAAATAAATTTCTTTCAGGTGAAGAATGAAGAAAGTTGCAGAAATTGTAAAAAAAGAAGCAATGCTCTTTGTTTCGCTGCTTGCGGCAATCGCGGGGCTGATTATCACACCGCCGAAGGCCGGATTTGCTGCGGGCATAGACTGGCGCACCCTCGGCACACTGCTGATGATGCTTTGCGTGCTTGAAGGCTTCAAAAAAGAAAACGTGTTAAAGCCTGTCGAGAGACTTGCTTCAAAGCTCAGAACACTTACGGCACTGTCACTGTTTTTAATCTTCGGCGTATTCTTCACCTCTATGTTTGTTACAAATGATGTTTCGCTGATAATTTTTGTGCCGCTCACAATTCTGCTTTTCAGAAGCGGAAAAAGAGAGGAATTTATTCTGCCTGTTATCTCAATGGAAAATATCGCGGCAATCAGAGGCTCTCTGCTGATGCCTTTCGGCTCACCGCAAAATCTTTTTTTATACGGACAGGCACGCGGGCTCAGCTTCTTCCGTTTTATATTTCATATGGCTCCGCTCTCGGTTATGAGCGCAATACTGCTTGTGATATTCGTGCTTGTTCTATATCGCAAAAATGTGCGTGAAGAAATCATATTCAGCCATGAGAGCAAGAAGTGGGAAGCGGACAGAAAGCCGCAGAGGATTATTTATCTGTGCCTTTTCATCCTTGTATTGCTTGTTATTGTAACGAGGACAGGTCTTTGGTGGGCGGCTTTGATAATTGTGCTCGGCGCAATATTTATTGCGGACAAAAGCGTTTACCGAAGAGTGGATTACGTGCTCATATTCACTTTTTTGTGTTTCTTCATTTTTTCTTCATCCATCGCGGGCAACGAAAAAATTGCGGCTTTTCTCGAAAAATCGGTAGCAAATCACGAGTACTGGTGGGCAATAGGGCTGAGCCAGATTATCTCAAATGTGCCTGCGTCAATAGTCCTTTACCCGTTCACCAAGAATTTTGCCGGTTTGATTTACGGCGCGGACACAGCAGGTCTGTGCTCGCTCATCGGCTCACTCGCTTCGGTTATAAACTACCGCATCTACGTACGTGAATACCCGGGCAGGGGCGGAGCGTTCATCAAAACATTTACTCTTATCTCATGGGCGTTTTTCGTTATTGTTGTTATCCCCGGCTATCTTCTTACACGGTGGAAATTCTTTTAAATCAAGTTTAAAGGCACCTGATGAATCAGGTGCCCTTTTTAGTCGATTACTATATGTACCGTTTTTTTTGGATATATCGGCAAAGCGTTTTTTTCCCTTGAATAATAACAGCATCAAAAACGCGATATTATCTCCTCAGTTTACATTTAAACATCCCATGCCTGTTGCAGTAGGCGAGGATGTATTTTTCCCTGTTTATTTTGAAGCGGGCTTCGGCGTTTTCTTCAGGGTAGAGTTTAACAAACTGCACTCCATGATCGTTTACGGCAGCGAGGAAAGAGATATAGTGTTCCTTTGTCATCGGGTGACTGAGTGTCACATAGTATTCGTCTTCAACGGTCTCTACAGTGAATTTATGCTCCTCGTCCTCATCTTCCGCATCGAGCGGAGGAAGAGTTATTCCGCAGCAGCTTACGAGCGCTTCACCGCTTGCCTGTATCACATTGCCGCAGACCGGGCAGACATAAAACCTGCTTTTTATGATATTGAATGTTTTATTTTGGTTTGTTATATCCTCACCCGAAAGCAGTTCGATAACGGATATTCCCAGTGCCTTCGCAAGCGGTTCAAGCAGACTTATATCGGGGAAGCCGCTTCCGGTTTCCCATTTACTCACCGCTTTGCCGCTGACAAACAGCTTTTCGGCGAGTTCCTCCTGCGTCAAATTTTTGCTCTCACGGAGCTTTTTGATTACGGCTCCGGTAACGTATTTATCCATTAATGTCATCTCCTTTTAACCGGAGTATATCACATAAGTTTAAATCAGTCCACCTACGGAGCGTGGACAAAAAAAAGGAACAAGCCTTGATCTTAGGTCAAAACTTGTTCCATAATTATTTATCCGCCGAACGAAAACAGATTGCGGAAGAAAGCTATAATTGAACGGAAGAAATCAAGCACTTTCTCAAAGAAAGTTTTCTCCTGCGGCTCAGTATCGGGATCCGGCTCGGGTTCTTCATTCTTCGCGAATGTCAGCGCGAATATATTTCCCGAATCGTTTTTATAGTAAAGATCGCCGTTTTCGTCCGTCTGAATTGTGCTGATACAATAGCTTCTTTTGCCTACTGGAGGAGTGTAAATCTCTTCGGCAGAAAGTGTGCCGTTTTTCGCGCTGATTGCAAGCACACCTCCCGGCCCGTAATTATATGTGGAATAAATTACGGGGCTGCCGCCGCCTGTTGCTACAAGCATTTCGCACTGCGGGAATCCGGCTGTTTTTACACTCGCCGTCATCTTTAGCGTATCCGCGTCAAATTCGGCCACATATCCTTCATTTCTCTCGTTACCCGAGAGACCTATATAAATCTTTCCTCCGTAAACTGCAGGGGTTGAGGTTGAGTAGCCGATAAGCGGGGCACTCTTTACTTCGCCGAATTTACCGTTTGTGTCAATGCTTGTTTTATACAGCATCTCGCCTTTTGTGACGGTGTAAATATCAGAGCCGCTGACAGTTATGCCGCTTCTCACATCGCCTTTAATCTCGGCTGTGTCGGCAACGGTGCCGTCGGCAATGTTGACGGAGCAGATATAATTCGGCTCGTCAAAATCATCCTCACCGCCGTCGCCTCCGATAATGAGATAATCGCCCTGCCTGCCGCAAGTTGCCCAGTAATATCCGCCTTTGCGCATAAGTGACCATAGTATTTCACCGCTTGTAGCGTCAATGCAGTTAAAATTCGCGTCGGCAACATCGGAATACCAGAAACCGGTGTATATTTTTCCGTCATAGTATGAAATGGGAGTCAGCGCCTGTCCGCCGAGCTCGTCCGTGCTGGTCCAGAGTTTTTCGAGGGTTTCTGCGTCAAACGCCTCAATTACTCCTTCGCCGATAGGGCAGAAGACTTTGCCGTCTTCTACCGTTACGGGCACATAGGCGTAGGTCGGCCTGCCGGACATACTTCCCGTTTTTACGGTTTCTCCGGTTTCCCGGTCAATTTTAAGAATACTTTTGCCGCTCATGCAGTAAATGTATCCGCCGCTGAGAACGGGTATGCTCGGGGCGTTTTTATAGTCCGTGCCCAGAGACAGCACCCATTTCTCAGCCGTTTCATCCGCGGTGAGCGGAGGTTTTACATTTACCGTAAGAGCATAGGATGATGAAGAAAACAGAATGGCAGCAGCCAGTATCAGGGAAATGATTCCCGGTATTTTTTTCATCTGTTCATCACCTCTGTGTGAGTTTTATTATGCCTCGATTGTTACGGCATTCATGCGGAAGAGCTTCCTGAAGAAAGCTATTATTATATTGAAGAATCCGGTTTTGACTTTAATTTCAACGTTTGCCGCAAGGTCGTTGCCGTCAGCGCCCTTCTGAACGTTACCGTTTTCGTCAACAACTTTCACAACAAGGGTCTTGTCTGCCGAAATCTCACCGGCTTTGTAGGTTACGGAGGTTTTGTCGCCCTTTGCAACCTGCTTTTCGCCGTCATATATCGCAAGAATAAATCCGTCGGGAATGTTTTCACCCTTGGCAACAATCGTTACATCGGAGTTCTTGTAAACGGTTTCGGACTTAACTTTAATTGCGGCGTTTGCCGTGGGATTCACAGGCTCGGAAGCGGTTACGGTAATCTTTGCGTAGTTACCTATAACGGGAACATCTTC